>JAUWPK010000244.1 GCA_030611625.1 Promethearchaeum sp.
TGTTGGCTTCCGATCTAAAACCTTTAGTTTGTTGCGCAGGTTCTGTGCTTCTTGGTGAATAGGATTAAATGCAATTTTTTTTTTTTTTTTATTTTTACTCATAATCTGAAAATTTTTTATTATATTGATTAATGATATAATTATGCTTTTACAAGGAAATTTTGATCTTTGGACTGTATTGTATATTTTAATTGCTACAATATTCCTTTGGTTGATGTTATGGTTAGCAACTCGATTTATTGTGACTAAAGATTTCGCTTCGAATAAGAAATTCGTGTTACTTCTTGTTGCTTTAATAATGGTTGTGCTCATCCCATTAGTATCAGGGGTAGTTTTAATTATTGTTAGCTGGCCAGGGGAAGCTATGGTCTGGATAAGAAGTTTAATAGATAATGGTGGTCGTAATTATACTACCGCTTTGGTTCCTATTATAATATTTCTTCTTTTCCTAATGATTCTGAAATTTTTAGCTGGTATGGACTGGAAAGACACTACTTGGGTAGCTTTGATTGCTCTATTTCTGCTATATATGTTGTATTCTCTGCTTCCTGAATTAGATTTTCTCGGACAGATGTAAAATCTTTTTTATTATTTTATTTTTTTACTATTTTCTTTTTTTTTTTTACTATTGAAGGATTTTCAATGGCAAGGTTTACTTTTTGGAAGAAATTTTGCAAGTAAGATGTTTCCTTTTCAGAGAGAAAAGAGCGCCCCAAGAAATTTCTAAAAGATTGAAGTGTTCGATCGGTTCTGAATTCTTGCATCGGGATATTATCTATAGTGTGACTGATCTGTTTGAGCAGTAAATCACGTTCTGCTTTAGTAGCGGGTGAAATCTCTTGCCGGGATATTTTTTGAATATTTAGATAGAATGTGTAAAGAATAATACCAACCGCTTGTGATATATTGAGCGTTGGGTATTCATGATCAGCAGGAATTCTTAATAGGAAATCCATTAATTTGATTTCATTATTTGTAAGCCCTGTGGATTCCCTTCCAAAAACCAGAGCCACTTTAGTTTTTTTTATAAATAGTGAAAAATCTAACTCATTTAGGAATATAGGGATTCTTTTAAGATTTTTTCTAACTATCCCCTTTGCACTTGTTCCAATTACTAAGTCAAATTGTTGAAAGAATTTAGTCAAAAATTCTTCTTCTCGATTATCATTATAAATCACTTCTGCATTTTCTAGGATTTCTTGTGCATGCATTGCAAATCCATATGCATATTTACTTTTTGGCTCTTCTTTGGGATTAAGTAGGATTAATTTGTGAAATCCGAAATTTTTCATAACACGTGCTATGGATCCAACATTTCCCGATGATTCTACATTAATTAAAACTATTGTTATATCTAAATCATTCAATTTGCTTTTAGTATTCTTTAGATGACCTTCTGATCCATTCATTAATCATTATAATAGAAAATCCTAAAAAAAAGTTCTATGTTTTCTAATTTTGTATCAAAAAATGATTTGTTGATCTAAATATTGATGGGCTTGATGCATAAAAGCCTCCAACCGAGTGAGAATATTTACTGCAGCTCCCCCATCAAATTTAAATGTCGTAATGGCTGCATTCGGATAGTCTTCTTTTAATCGTTTCAACATGGCAGCAATAGGTGTCCCCAATAAATATGTAAAGGGAATAAAATTAATAATCCCGCACACTTTTCCCGTTTCTAACAGCCAGCGTGCCTTTCCAATGGAAATGACAATTTCATTTTCGATGATTTCATTTACGTAAGGTGCAGCTAAATTTTCTAATTCTTGTACTGTAGGTTCTGGATAGATTTCTAGAAAATCAGCAAAAGGTTTGTAGATGTTATGCTCATGGAACTTTTGCCATTTACCCGAAAGAAAGAGTTCCATCCAATAACGTCGTTTTTTCTTCCGCTTGGTGTCATCCATCATGGTATGATTAAAATGATACATATTTTCCGCAACAGGAGGTGCCACCACTTCCCCGCCGAGCTTTTCAATCATTTCAAAGAAATCATTATTACTGTAAGGATGCCAGCGTAAATAAAATTCTCCAATAATCCCAATCCGAGGTTTTTGAATAGATTTATCCACTTCAATTGTATCAAACTCCCTTCGAGCAAGTTTCATTGTATTATGGATATTTCCATGATTTAAGAGAGTTGTACATAACATTTCTTTAGTATGTTGATATATTCTATCAGTTTCTCCTTTAATCACTTCATAGGGTTTCGTCTGGCGATGTGCAGAAAATAAACAGTCAGAAGCAGCAATGGCAGTCCAGCTATCAATGGGTAGCCGTAAATTTACGCGACCCATATCAATAAGGGCTTTTTCCGCCGTTGGTGCATATAATTCAACTTGTGACATACCAAGTTTATGAAGAACCACCCGTTGCATTGATTCATAATGATTGAGGCGACACACCCCATTTCCTGTAGGCATTAAAAAAGCAGAATTCTTAGGATCAAATCCAGGTTGGCGAGTCATCTTCACGAGATCCCCCGTTATGATAATATAGGGATAGCATTCCTTATTATTTGTATATTTTCGCGCCCAAAGTAGACTTTCAGCATCGGTTTCAGGAAGTACTTTTGCATTTATACCATTAGCACGAAATGCAGCTTCCAAAGCAAAAACATGATCGTTATTCACTGGAGGGAGATAGAGTGTTTTTCCTAAAGTGAGAATATTTTTACCCACTTCCCTTGGTGATTTCCCTATAATCAGATCTTTAGATTTAAATTCGGTTTTATGTTTTCGAAGAAATCGTATACTATCTAAGAATGCCTCAATGCGAGTTTTAAACCCTGCATCGGCACTATGTTCGTCAATTTCCAAAACAAGACTAGGTTTATTGCCCATCATGAAGAGGAAATATTGTAAAACAAAAGAATCAGGTCCACACGCAAAATTATTAATATAAACAGGAAAAAGATTTGGGTGATCATGGATAATTTTTGTAGCTCCTAACAAGCGATGTCCAAACCACCAGTACATACTAGGTAGTTCTTTTTGAACATCTAATTTTGATAGGGGGAAAAAATCAATTGGAATGGTCTTTACTCCCAATTTATTAATTTTACGAGGTATATCGAGATTAATTCCGCGGTCTGATCCATTATAGGAACGACTTATAATAACGATGGCAAATTCATCTTCATCTAGATCTGCAAGAGCTTTTTCTCCTTCTTTAACCATTTGTTCACGGAAATATTGTAATGCCTTTTTGCCTTTTTGTAGTGCAGCAGATAGTTTTTTTCGCGTAATACCTAATTTTGGACCAAAAACCTTCATAAGCTCATCCAATATAAATTTATCTCCAACAGAGGGTTTTACGATGGGAGATAAAACTTGGACGCCCATCTCTTCTAAATTAAAAGCAGTTCGAAGTAAATCTGGCGAGGTTTGTACATAAGTACAAAGTAAAGTTTCATTAATATTCGGATTTTCATTCCACATATCCATCATATAAGGGAGAAAGATGAAATCTACGCCTTTTTCAACCAATTCAAGAACATGGGCATGAAGAACTTTAATAGGAAAACAAGTTTCTTCTACCACAGTTTCTAAAGCTAATTTAATGTGTTTTTTATTGGTTGGATCTGAAAGTATAATTTCATACCCTAATTCCGTAAAGATGGCTTTCCATAAAGGAAAATCTTCATAAATAATCATGGATAGTGGGATTCCAATTTTTCCTCGTCCTTGATTGGGCGTAATAGCATGGGCATAAGAATTACGGAGCAGTTCATCGCGTATTTGAAAATAATCGGGAATATCTATTTTGTTGACATCATCCGTTTTTTTGTCGTATCGATCACACCTACTCCCATAATAAAAGACAGATTCACCAATCGATACGCGGTTTATTGTACAATTATTGGCACACCCCGTGCAATCAAAAGTTTTGATCTTGTATTCTTGTTCGGCAGCATGCCACCCTTTAAAGTGAGAAGGAGAATTGAGTTGTGCATCTGCGATCATTAGCGCTGCACCATAGGCACCTATATTCTCATGATGTGGAGGTACAATTACCGGGGTTCCTAACACCATTTCAAAGGCTGTGGCTACTGCTTTATTATACGCAACACCACCTTGCAAGAAAATTGTCTGCCCAATTCGTCGTCCTTCTACAACTTTATTAATATAATTGTAAACAATTGAATAGGCTAAACCTGCGATTAAATCTTCTTTGGGTACTCCTTTCTGTTGATGATGGATTAGATCTGATTCCATAAAGACTGTGCATCGTTCACCATAACGACTGGGTTCTTGGGATTTAAGAGCATATTCTGTGAATTCTTCTTCAATATTAATCCCTAACCGATTTGCTTGCTCTTCGAGAAAGGAACCAGTACCTGCTGCACAAACTTTATTCATTTCAAAGTCAATAATTGCTCCATTTTCAATACTAATATATTTAGAATCTTGTCCTCCAATTTCAAAAATTGTATCAACTTTAGGATTAATTTCTATTGCACCACGAGCATGGGCAGTTATTTCATCTTTAACAATATCCGCCCCGATAAAATCACCAATTAAATATCGAGCAGACCCTGTGGTACATGCACCAATTACATGAATGGAATGGCCTATCTCATCCCCGATTTCTTTCAATCCACGCTTGACGGCTTCAATGGGTTGACTACCAGTTAGTAAATATTTTTTGACTAAGATTTGATGGTTTGCGTCCATCAAGAGAAGCTTTGTACTGATAGACCCCACATCAATACCAAGATATGCATCAACCATTTGTTGATGAGGAGAATTCGCAATGGTCTGTTCCATGTGATTTTTATGCGCTTCGGATATATTTAAGGGGGAAAAACCCTTTTCTTTTTCAATAATAGTAGAAAGGAAGGTCTTAATGCTTTGAATCCCTGGAAATTTAGTTGGGGTATCAAAAACATTAAATGCAGCTCCAATAGCTCCTATAAGTGAATTGTATTTAGGAATGATAAGTTCTCCCTCTTTTAGTTCCAGGACGTCTTGGAATGCTTTCACCAAGCCTTGATTATTAGCAACACCACCAATAAAGGCCACATTCGGCTTAATAGGGGAGTTTTTACCGATAGTTGCTTTAAAATTGCGCGCCATGGCATAACACAAACCAGCAACTATATCATAAATTGGAGTGCCTTTCTGTTGCAAATGAATCATATCACTTTTTGCGAAAACCGAACATCTTCCTGCTATTCGTGGAGGATTGGTGGATTTTAACGCAAGTTCTCCAAATTCACTTTCAATATTGATTCCCAACCGCGCTGCCTGCTGATCTAAAAAAGCTCCGGTACCTGCAGCACATAGAGTATTCATGGAAAAATTTTCAATCACGAAATTATTATTTTTTTCATCATTATGCAAATGAATTAGTTTTGAATCTTGCCCTCCAATATTAATGATTGAACTTACGCCTTTATATAATCGGCTAACAGCTAAAGTTTCCGCAATCACCTCATTGATAAAAGTTGCCTTCATAAATTGTGCAACACGTTTCCCTCCTGAACCTGTAATCCCCACCGAGAATACTTTTTCCACTGGATAACGGGTAAACATGTCTTCTAACACATTTAATATTATTTCTCCGGGATGACCTTTATGACGAAGATAATGATGCTCTAATATTTCCTCATTTTGATTTAAAAATACTATTTTTGCTGTTATACTTCCCAAATCAATGCCAATTACTATTTTTTCTATATCTCGTCTTATATCCATTTAATTTTTCCCTATTTCTAAGTTAGCTGCCTTTAGCATTATTGAGTAATGAATCGAATCTTAAAACTGAAATGGTATGGGTTCTACGAAGGAATTTAAAGAAGACATAAAAAAAACAAATTTAGTATTGCTCTTCATGTAAATTTAATGCAAGATAAATATAAAGTTTATCCTCACCAGAATAACGTATTTTGTTCATAAAG
>JAUWPK010000194.1 GCA_030611625.1 Promethearchaeum sp.
TACCCCGATATGTAAATAGTCTTAATTTCTGGATTAATTTCTTTAATCTTACTGACTAATTCTTCCCCACCATTTCAGGCATTATAACATCTGAAATCAATAGATCAATTTTCCCTTGTTGATTTTTGAATTTTTGGAAGGCTATTTTACCAACAAAACAAATAATAACTTCCTTTTTCTACAGAAGATTAAATACATTTATATTCAATTTTCGCAAAAAATAGAATGTAAATTAAATTTTTAATAGGATTTTACTATGCTCGAAAATGAAGAAAATAATGAAGAAAAAGAAGAGGAACCAATCGAAGATTTCACTAATTTGGATGAAGTAGTCGATGAAGTTCAAGATTTCGAAATTGGAGTTGATGATGATCATAAAGGAAAGTATTCATGGTTTAACTATCCCATAGGAAAAGCCGATTATCCGCCTGTTTAAGCGAAAAGTGAAAAAATGGATAGAAATCAGTCAATCGAACTGGCAATTAGCCGAGTCATCAAAAAATTGGTTTTAAAAACAAAATAAGAAGGTAAATTATCATGGTATTGGGTATATTTATTTGGGGATGGGATGAAAGAGAAGGATTTAAATTGTTGGGGAAATATCCAAATGAATTCGATGTTTCTGAGAAACTTTTAATGCATTTGTATTCCCAACATGAGTTTTCTGGGAATGCTGGATTTATCTCATTACAAAGTGGTGTTGACAATATTGCATCATATTACGATGGGGTATCTTTATATTTAGTTATTTTTCTCTCAAATGCTGAAGATCCTGATATTTATGAAGAAATTCTCGAAATTTCAATGTATGATATCTTCTTGAAATACGAAACACAATATATTGAAGTTTTTTTACCAAAGATATTTGAAATAATTAATAGTTATCAAGACTATACTGTAGAACAAAAATTAATGATGGTGTATGCCAGAGAAATCACACATTTTATTTTGGAATGGTTAAGAAATGAAGTTTCCCTGACCAAAATTGATATTGAATTATTGATTAGGGATCAGTTCAAACCTGAATACATGAATTTCGAGAGTATTTTAAGATTTTTGCGAAAGAATAATATAGTCCGTAGTAGGGAAGTGAATGGAGATGCAAATGATGTGATTTTTTTAGCTAATGATATACTAGTTGCTAGAATTCCTCCAGTTTCATTATATGCATCCGATGCACCTGATTTACCATCTAAGTTTATAGAAGTGGCCCATAGAGAGCTTGTTCAAAAATTCTTTGGTCAATATATAATTTCTATTGAAGATAACATAAAGTTGATTAATCTACTGTTAGATCCTGAAATTTATGCTGTGATCAGATTATTTAGACAATCACCCCTGAGAAGAGAAGATCTTGAAAAGCTTAGGGATAGATATAATGATCTAGATATTGATTATATCCTTAAAATCTTATATGAAAATAATATTATCGCATGTATTCAAGATGGTAATAGGAAGGAGTATTTTATATTAATCACAGATTTTATAGTTAAAAAATTATTTCCCTCGTATATCATTGATAAAATTCAAAATTCTTACAATTTGAAAACAAAAAACAATAATGTTCTCCTAAGTATCCTCCAAGGTATATATGACACTACAGAAATTGATAATAACCTTAAAAAAAAAATTAGACAGACCAAAAAGGGAATTGAGAAACTACTGGGCCCGTTTAAAACTGAACAAAATTCATTGGAATTATTTTATAGAGAGAATATTGGCGATTATTGGAAAGAATTTGATATATCCTTTAACTTAATTTATGAAAATTCGTTTAAAATACCGAATTTTGTATCTATAATCGAAATTACTCCTGATATGGTAGAAAGAATGAAAAAATAGATGAAGAAATCGATGAAGAAATCGATGAAGAAAGAAAAATTAGAGAAATTGAAAAAAAGAAAAAAATATTGAAGGAAAAAGAAGAGGAACGAATAGAAAAACAGCGAAAACATGAAAATGAAGAATATCGAATTAGAAATCTACTTAAATTAGAAAAAAAAAAAATGAATGAAAATTTCGAAAAGAAACGACAGGAACTGCAGAGAGAATTTGAAGAAAAAAACCGAGAATTATTAAATAAGCTACAAAGTATTGAAAATGAAAAACAAATTGAAAGAAAGAAAATTTTTATCAGTTATGCTACGACAGATTTAAAGAAATTTAATGTACCAATAATTGCTTCAGAATTGGAAACCTATCCAGATATTGAAAGAGTTTATTTTTGGGATCGTGATTGTAATTCCACTGATTTTAATTCAATTATAGATTATATGGAAAAAGCAATTAAAAAAAGCCATACCATTTTAGTGATCAGCTCTTATGCTGCTAATGAATCAGGACCTGTCGCTCAGGAAATTGATATGGCAGTATATCAGAAAAAAAATTTATTGCCAATTTTCATTAATATTGAGGAAGTTAGAGATATTTTAAAACCAAAACGAGGATTGAAATATGACGATACAAATTTTAGTAAGTTTATTACTGATCTTTATAATCTAATTAATGGTTAATCCCCTTCACAATCCAAAAATAATTTAGATTTTATTTCTAAAAAAAGCTTATTCTCACATTTTTCCCATTTTCTTGTATGAAGATTGTATTTTGCCATTATTATAATTATAAACTATAATCGATTTAAATTCATCCCATCTGTTAACAATAACTAAATTTCTGTTAACATTAATTATAGAAGTTTAAATGGCTGAAAATTTATTTTTTATTGACAAAATAATGAAATCTCAAAATAAAAAAAACCTTTATTCAATTCTTGTAAATTCAATTATCAGAAAAGAATTTAATCGAGATGAGATAAATGAAATTTTGGTTGAATTGAATATCAAAGAAATTTCTTGGAAAAGAATAAGAAAGTCGATCAATAAGAAAAAAGAGGAAGAAGAAAAAAAGAGAAAGTTTGAAGAAGAATGGGAAAAAAAAGAAAAGGATGAAAAAGCGAAAAGAGATGAGGAATTAAGAAGAAATGCTATGAAAATGAAAATATATGGTTTCACTCCCCCCTGATTTTAATAAATTAAAACTAAAAACTTCATGCACATTTCGTATATTATGGAGATTCAGCAGATTATCAAGACAGAATTACTAAAATCGAGCAAAAATTAGTAGAGAGGGCTCGAAATTACAAGTTGAATTATGATATATTCACATTGAACGAGATTTTTTCTGATGAAAAGCAAATCTTGTAAAAAAAAGGGAAATTATTTTACTGAAATTTTTTTCTTAAAATCTTCAAGATATACATAATCGCCATTTTTTAATTCATCTATTGATACAATAATAGATTTAACAACTTTTGAATTACGTAAATCTTTTGGGAGATTGTTAATTGTTAGCTCTTTACGAGTTTCATAGTAAAGATTATGATATTCATTAATTTCATCTAATATTTCTGGATCATCAATTGATGATTTTAAACTTAACACACTCTCATAAAAATTAATAAAAGCTTTTTGATATGTTTCAAGGTTTTTAGGAAGTGTTTTTTCTTTTATTTCTATTTATTTACTATCTCTCTTGATATATAAAAAAGGGTGTAAATTGTAGAAAATTGGATAATATTTAAAATCCAAAACCGATAAAAATTTACAGAGATCGAGATCAATATGATTTCCGAAATTCCAATTCCAAAATCCGAAAAAAATGTTTTAAATTATTTCGATAATCCGAAATATGTTGTGAAAAATGGGCATGTTGTTACACTGGATTTGGGCAGAAATAGGTTAACTTCCCTTCCCGAAAGCATCGGCAATCTAACCTCACTCACGAATTTAGATTTATCAAGAAATTATTTAACTTCTCTTCCTGAAAGCATCGGTAATCTAACTTCACTCACGAATCTAAATCTGTTTAATAATTGTATAACTTCTCTTCCTGAAAGCATCGGAAATCTAAAATTGCTCACAAATCTAAATCTACTTAAAAATATTTTAATTTCTCTCCCAGATAGTATTGGAAATCTAAAATTGCTCAAAAAACTAAATTTATATGATAATAGTTTAACTTCCCTTCCCGAAAGCATCCGCAATCTAAGTTCCCTCGAGGAATTAGATTTAATTAAAAATCCAATCAAAACCCTTCCAAATTTACCAATAGATCTATTGAAGCGATTACATTTCCAATCCAATCATCTAACTCCTAAGGGTCAACAATTATTTATATTTCAAAGTTCTCACGAAGTTCGTGAATATTACCGAAAATCTCCGAAAAAATTGGCTTCACAATACATTTCCGATCCCAAATCCCTAACCAAAGATGAAATCGAAAGACTTATCCATGAAGCGAGTATACCGGAAAAAAAATTGCTCGAAAACAAATTACCGCCCGAAAACCCCGTTTTATACGAAATTATTAAACGTTCGGCTGTTGAACTACATAACGGTTTGAAAATTCTATTGTAATAAGGGCTTAAGTTTTCATATATAGTAAGTTTTATTTATTAAACCCTAAACTATATAGGTAACAACAATCAAATTTTAATGTAAATAGTTTAATTCCAAATTTTTTTCATTCAAATAACATCCTTAAGGAGAAAAAATATTATGCTAGGTGGAAAAGGACGCTCGCTCGTCGTAACTGGTGTTTTCTTGCTTACTGCAGGTTTTGGCTACAGAAACTGGTACTTGATAATAATCGGAATATTTTTCTTATTCGCAACTTTTGTTAGTCGTCCAGCGTTCGAGTCAACCATGAACATAGAGGAGCTTTTAGTAAAAAGGAGTCTGGATAACACACGTATTTTTCGAGATGATTTCATGCACGTTGTGGTTTCTATCGAAAACACTGGGGGCAATCGGTTCGATTTCTTAGACATTTTCGACGAATTCCCAGTCGGCGCCTTTAGATTGGTGACAGGCGAAAACTACATCAGCACACGAATCGACCCGCATAAAACTATTAAATTCTCATACGTTCTCGCCCCACGGGTTCGCGGGGAATACGAAATTGGACCCCTCAATATTACTATCCACGATAGACTCGGTTTTAACGCCGAAAATCGAATAGTTCCAAACTCAATTACAGACTTAACCATCTACCCACCTTATGAAATGATTCGTAGGCTTGAGTTAATGGGTGCTAAGCGTGCCATGAGTATGAGTTTCGGAGTTCACCAGACAAAAATGAAAGGAACAGGAACCGATCTTCGAACTTTAAGGAAATATGTAGAAGGTGATCAATACAGGCATATTGATTGGAAGGCGAGTAATCGGCTGCAAAAGTTGATAGTGCGCGAGTTTGAAAGCGAGCGAAATGTGTCAACGGTGATTCTAATAGATTCCAGCGAGTCGATGGCAGGTGGTGCTGTGGATTATACAAAATTCGAAATGTCAATCAAGTCTGCAATGTTTTTAGGAAAAATTGCTATGGAGCAAAAAGATCGGGTTGGTATGGCTACTTTTAGCGATCGGAAAAGTTTTAGATGGTTGGCACCTTCACAAAAAAGCACACATTTCTATGATATTATCTCATTTTTGGGGGAGATTAGTCCTCATGGTGGCAAGGAAATATTTTGGTCAATGGAGGAGTTTTCGCGTCTATATAAAAAGCGTAGTTTGGTTTTCCTGTTAACTGATTTAGAGATTGCAGCAATTGATGTTATGGCTGCGGTTAGAAAGTTAAGAACTTATGGGCACGCAGTTGTTATAGTCAGTCCGTTTAGCCCGTGGTTTGAAATTCATGAATTGGAGCTTACTCCGAGTGATAAGGCTCTAGCAGAGGCAATCAGTGAGGAAATGATGTTACATATCCTGACGATCAAGAAAGATTGTCAGAAGTTAGCGGTTCCGGTGATTTCTGTAGCACCGGATGATATGCTTAGTGTGATTGCAAACGAATATCAAGAAGCTAAGCGCGTTGGGAGGGCTGATTAAGATGGCGAAATCAAATTGGTTGCTACCCAGCTTACGGGGCGCATCTCTTTTATTTTTAGTTCTCTTAATATTGATGCTTGGAACGATTTTTGATAATAAAATCTTTAATATCTTTACGGTTTTCGGTTTAATTGGTCAATTCAGGGATATAATCTCATTTTTACTCTATATTGGGGTTTATTTTATAATATTTGGATTAGCAATTGGGATTGGGGCTGTTTTCTCATTATTTGGTTCAGCGTATTTTAACTTTAATTTCTACGGGAATCTAGTAAATGAGATAATTTATAATGTAATTGGTGGTTGGTTTTATTTACCAGATCCGGACAGCGGTGAGGCAATGATTGCGCCTACAGTTGAAGAGGCATATTTGGGCGCTCAAGCTGTTTATTTCGATATAAGTGCTGAGCTTTATGTTGTTATTCTACAAGTTATTGTGGCTGTAATGTTCTTTTATGCATTAAAGGCTTCAATCACGAACAATCCAACCGATAGCATTACAACGGTTACGCTAGTGAACGTAGTAATAATCATTCCATTATTTTTCGAGCAATTAAATAATGTTCTTTCGATATTCGTTCAAACCGGTATACCCTTTTTATCAAATATATTAAGTCATGATTTACTCCTGGTGGGGAAGGAAAATAATATATTTTCGGATGTAAGTGCGATGAACTTTGGGCAATTTATCACGTCCAATATTTTCCTGGTGGCTTTGTTTATGTTTTTGTATTTGGAGCTTGTTTTTCAAGTATCTTATATAGATAAGGTGACTGCGCCTTCAATTGAAAGAGAAGAGCGTTTAACACGTCAGATAGAGGTTATGAAGGTCGAATCCCTGAAGGCGATAACAAGGATCAAGGCCGTAGAGGAAAAGAAACGAGAAAAGAAGTTACTTGAACAAGCTAGTATGACACAAGAAGATAGGGAGATTGAAAAAGAGAACAAAAAACGCTTATCTTTACGCACCATGATGTCTGAGAAGGGGCAAGCGGGATTTTCATTTATTTCTGAGTTAATTGAGAAGAAAAAATTGGAAAAAGAAGAAGAACGCATGATGGAAGCTATGAAGGATACACGTAAAGTTTCAAATTATTTAGAGAAACTTTTTAGTCAAGATCCCGAAGCTAAAGACACGCTTACTGCAAAAACGGCAGCTCCGAGTTCTACACGCCTTATAGTGTCTACATTTGTTAGTTTGGGGTCCAGGATTTTTATTATTATTTTGCTTACTTGGGCATGTGTTCATCCCTATGC
>JAUWPK010000006.1 GCA_030611625.1 Promethearchaeum sp.
TTTTTTTTTTTTTTTTATTGTGGGTACTCGTATTTGCTAAAGAATATCTCTGATTTTCTATTATCTATGAAACAGAGGGGCTGAAAAGTTTTGAAAAGGGGTTTTTGGGTATATTCAAAAATTTAATGAGTTGTAGTGACATCTAATACTTTCTCTGGTTACATATCTTTTACTCTCCAAAACAAAAACAATGAAATTCTGGTCTGAAGAGGATTCTGGACTATTTTTGTCCTTTTCTGAAGAGGAAGAAAATGAAATTGGTTCTAACTGTGGGCAATTTGCTACCCACTTTATTGAAGGAGATGTTAAAATAAAAAAAGGTTATACATGTGAAAATTACAATTTATTAGAGTAACTCCTTTGAAATTACGAAAAAAGCCAGATTATTTTCTTTCCATAAAACCATAATACAACAGAAATTACCAAGAGTAAACAACATTCCAAAATTATCAGAAAAAATGCATCATAGAAAAACTGAATGAATGATAAACAAATGAATGAAATAATGCATAAGTTCCAGATTTTAAGATATTTCTGAAGAGGGATGATCTCAGAGGGTTTAAAATCATAATCTAAAATATATCCTACCCATTTTTTAAATTGGGTGATTTCATAAATGGAAATCCCTGCAGATATACAATTTAGTGCATATAAAGGGATTTGAGTTACTGAACCTATAAAGAATAACTGGATTACCCAGATTACAACTCGAGAAAGCTCACACACAAAGATATTGCGTAAAAAAAGACTACTTGTAGTTCGACTTGCCTTTTTCAATTGAATTAAATATTTCCCAAACATCCCAAGAACAATAAATCCAATGATACTGAGACCAAAAATCAAAATTAGCAAAATTATCGCACCAAAAAAAAGGGATCCATTGGAAAACAATTCTGCATCAGTCATATTGTCTACATTAAGGGATTCGATTTCTGGAGATATCAATAACGAAATAAGAAGTGTAACCAAACCAATTCCAAAGAATATAATCCGAAAAAATGCATACCTTTCAAATTTTTTTCCAAATAATACAATTGCTGCTAAACTTGCTTTTTCCATTTATTTATTCCCACCTTCATATAAAGGGTCATTTTCCTGTAAAAATCGCCTCTGAACTTTTCCAATTATATTTTTTGGGATTTGATCGATTATTTCAAGGTATTTTGGGGCTTTCCAATGAGTTATATTTTCAAGACACCATGTATGTAATTCGTCTTCTGTTATTTTCCCAACATGTTCCGGTTTCAAAGATATCCATGCTTTAACAGCTTCTCCAGTTTTTTTATCAGGTAACCCTGCTACAGCTACTTCTAAAACTTTAGGGTGATTTCCAATCAAGGCTTCTACTTCAGCTGGGAAAATTGAGTGTCCTGCCATTTTAATAAGTTGTTTTTTTCTGTCTCTAATTTTTATACGTCCATGCTCATCCATGTATCCAATATCTCCAGTTAAAAGCCATTTTCGACCATCCCATTCTTTAATAGTTGCTGCTGTTCGTTCAGGATTATTCAAATAACCTTTCATTATTTGCGGACCGCAAGCGCAAATTTCACCTGTACCTGCTTCCCCAAGTGTTTTAATGGGACCAGCATCAAAATCATCTGCAGGAAAAATGTTCCAATCCGTCCCAGGGAATGGGACTCCAATAAAACCTGGTTCACGATAACCGTAAAGATTGTTTCCACTAATTCCAGGTCCTCCTTCTGTTAATCCATATAATTCGGTTAGTTTTGCATTTGTTTTCTTTTCAAATGGTTCGCGAACATAATCGTGCAATGGTCCTGCACTTGAAATACAAACAACGAAAGGAAATTTACCATTTTTACTATATTTTGCAATTGTGCTTTCTGGTAAAACCGCAATTCTTTGAAATAGAATTTCTGCACCACAGTATATCATACCATTCGGATTTGGTAACGAGGTGATTTGTTTTAACAATTCTTCAGCTGGTGGAGGTTTAGCAAATAATATCATCCATCCACCGACTCGGATTGCTAAATTCATTACAGCGGTTAATGCAAAACTGTGAAATAAAGGTAAAACTCCGATCACTGCTGTGCGATGCCCTAAAATCATATCCGGATTATCTGGATCTATTTGACGAGTTCCGAACATTTCGGCTTGTGTCGCATTAGCGACAAGATTTTGATGTGTTTGGATGGATGCTTTTGGAATTCCCGTAGTTCCTCCAGTCATAATATATGTGGCTGCGTCCTCTGCTGGATCTATAGGTACTTTTGGTGGATTTGGTTCTATATTTAAACATTCTAAAAACGAAATTGCGTTAGGGTGGATAACTTTTCCGATCGGAATTTTTTTAAGTATTTTTCCCAACCAAATCTTGATTTTTGACATACCACTTGCTAAATCTGTAATATTTGTATATATTATTTTCTCAAAATTCCATTCATCGATAATTTCAGTGATATTTTCTTCATAAAGTGAATCTAATGCAACGATATATTTTGCATGAATCATTTTAATTTGGTGAAGAATTTCTCCCGGTTTATAGGTTGGATTGATTCCAGACGGAATTGCACCAATTTTTATGGATCCATAAAAGGATACTGCATATTGAATTGAATTCGGTAAATATATTGCAATTACATCGCCTTTTCTAATACCCATTTTATGAAGTGATGTAGCAAATTTATCGACCATATCTTTAAATTCTTTATAGGTTACCCACGTGTCTAAAAACCAAATAACACTGTCATTAGGAAATTTCTTTGTGGCATCTTCTAAAATATAATTCAAAGTCCAAGAATAGTCTAAGTCGAGATGATCGGCCACTCCATCGGCCCAGAATTTACTTTTATAAAAAGGCCGATCTTCAGAAACAGGGAATTTAATTGTCATGTTAAAATCTCAATTTTTCTATTTTAAAATGTTTTCACTTGAAAAACATAAATATAATATTAATTATATTAAAGTATATGGCGTTAAATTCAAAATTTAAAACATCTTTTGAAGATTTTGAAATACATCTCTATAAAACGCTTTCAAATGAAGAATTTGATAATTTAACGGACATTAATAATTTTAAAAATAGAGTTAAAATTACTGCTTTTCTAGAATTTATTAATTTTGAAACCAGAAATGATTTCATTAATTCCAATCAAGATGAAGAAATTCGATATATGAAAGAATTTTTGAAATTACCTATAGTTTTAGTTGAAGCACCCTATGTATGGTTCGAAAAGATTTCTGATATTGAATTTATTATTTCAATTCATGGAAATCATCAATTTTATTTATGTTTGGATTCAGAAACGAGTAAATTTGAGATTAATGAAAATAAGCTTCCATTAAATAAATTAACTGGTAAAGATGTTAAAATTGGATTGATTGATTCGGGAATTGATCAATCCCATCGAGATCTTTCAAACAAAATCATCAAAATTTATAATGTTTCGGGTGAACAAAATGGTGATTTCAATGGTCATGGAACATTTTTAGCAGGTGTTATTGCTGGTGTTTCCCCAGAAGCTGGTATAATAGATATTAAAGTATTTAATAAAGAAGGGAAAGCAACAGTAGCGGAAATATTGGAAGCACTTGATTTAGTGTTATTAAGTGATATAAATGAAAATTTTCCAGATATTATCGTATTCGGGTGTGCAGATTGGTTATTTGATAAAGAAAGTTTAATTGCTCGTTATTGTAAACTTCTAATCCAATGTAATATATCAATAGTGACTCCAACGGGAAATTTTGGCCCTGATCTTGGAAACATGGGTTCATTAGGGGGAAATCCCAATGTTTTAACTGTAGGTGCTATTAATAAAGAAAACAAAGTACCCTTTTTTTCAGGGAGATCTAAAGATATTGATCTTGTTCTTCCTGGAAAAGATATAACAAGTAGCATATCTTCTGAACATATTATTGGAACGCCGTTGAAACATGAATTGAAACATATAAAATTATCTGGAACATCGATATCTGCTGCAACCGCTGGTGGGATGTTGGCTCTCTTAAAAGAATCAAACCCAAATTTAACTCCATTACATCTTTACAAGTTGATTAAAAGTACAGCAAAAAATCTCTCTCTTTTGGATTCATCTCAAGGTAAAGGAAAACCTCAATTAAATAAAATTACCCGGAAAAACTTGTTAAAGAAATTTTCAACATATACTTTTTCTTCAATTGTTAAAATTGCTTCTGTATTCGGTGGTGGGATATTTATATTATTTTTAATGATGTTTTATTTGATCAATATATTGTTTCCTGGAAGTTAAAAAATTATGTTTCTCTTATTCCATGTCTTCTTCCCTCTTTTCGTTCTTGAACTTATAATTTCATTTAAAAAAATTAGATTAGAAAAAATTCAGAGATTTTGGTTAATATTGGGGTCAATTTTACCTGATTTAATTGATAAACCCATTAGCTTAATTACAAAATCAGTAAGTGGTCGTGGAATTGCCCATACTCCAATATTTTTAGTTACTCTATGTTTTCTCATATTTATTTTAACCAGAAACAAGTGGATTCCACTATCTTTAGGATTAGGAATGGTTTCCCATTTATTATTAGATATTCCAGGTGTTCCATGGTTTTGGCCTATAATTCCTTTAGAAAGTTATGATTCTTATTTGGGCTCGTGGATTTATACGATTTTACATAATCCATTAATAATTTCAACAGAAATTATTGGTTTAATTGGATTTTTAGTAATTATTGCATCTTATAAACTAGTTAATTGGCAAAATATCAATATTTTTCTTTTCAAATCTCCTAAAATCTCCCAACCAAATCATTAAAAATCTTAAGAGCTAAAATTAATTTAGATGAGGAATTTCTAAATGATTGACTCAGACTCAGATCTTAATATAAATACAAAAAAGAATTTCAATTCAGTAAAAAGTCGCGAAATTCTCTTAGATCAAAAAGCTACCTTAATGAATCTTGAGGATTTACTAAATGTTGATTTTACTAAAGTAGATAGATTTAATAACATACCAATTATAACTGTAAATTGGACAAGAATTAGAGATATTGGAATTTTTATGCTCAATAGGCTTTATCTTTTGGAATCTATTTGTATATCAGAAGTCGGATCAGTATTTAAATTAATTTACGTTTTCAGTTTAAGACATTATTATAAGAATTCTATTATTATAATCCAGGCAGAGATTGAGAAATATATTGAACCATCGTCTCTAAAAGATATTTTCATTAACGCCGAATTTTTGGAGAAAGACATTCAAAATAGAGTGGGAATCGTGTTTAGTAATCTGAAATCTAATACAATGGAGATAATTCAAAGTTCAAATATATTTTGCAGTCCAATGAAATTAAACATTCCGACAGCCTCTCAAAATGAAAGAAAATATGGTATTTTTAATAGCATTCACGAGAATCACCAATATTTTAACTTCAATATTCATAACAACATGATTAAAAATGTAGAATTAAGTTATGGATGGTTATACAAAAAAATTCAACCGAAATTAGAAAATTCAAATCCAATTACGGGCTTTGAAGATCCATTTTCTGTTATTGCTAAAAATCAATACATCCACCTTAATTTAGCATATTTATTAAATTTAGAATCAATTTTAAAAATCAATGTATCTAATAAGATTAAATACATTAGAACTCTTTTGGCAGAATTAGAACGAATATCTTCCCATATTTTATGGTTTTCAAATTTAGCTGAATTAATGGGAAAAAAAATATGGGTAAAAAAACTTTATAAGATATATCTTGAACTATCTGCTAATTACAAACAATATTTTCAACACTCCCATCTTTTTAAGACATTATCTGTAGGAAACTCTGTAGATCTTTCAATTAAATCCGCAAGAGATTTGTATTTGTATTTTCGAGAAAGATCTGATGATATTTTCAATGAAATATATAGATTAGTCTATAGCAATTCAACTGAAATTCGATTGAGCGGGATTGGTGTTGTATCTGCAGAGGACTCAATTGAAAATGGTTTAACAGGTCCAGCAATTCGTGGTAGTGGAGTTCCTTTAGATTTACGCTCTTCAGAATCTTATTTAATATATACATCAGGCGAATTATCACAAGTTTGGAATATAATTTCATTTAATAAAGGTGATGTTTTTGCCAGGACACAAGTTAGATTATGGGAGATCAATGAATCATTTGAGATTTGCAAGCATATTTTAAAAGGGTTATCAACTTACGAGATAAAAGTATCTAAGGAAGATATTTCTGATAAAATTCTTTTAAAGCCTAATAAATTCTTATATTCTGCGGTGGAATCTCCCAATGGGAAATTATCTGTGGTTCTAAGAACTGGTATAAAGGGAAATTCTGATAAATTTCAAACTGTACGCGTTATAAACAATTACAACTTCATTGGTTTGAAAAATATTGGTTTATATGAGAATGAACCTTATAACGTTCCTTTAATTATACATTCCTTCGATCTAAATTTTCATTTGATTGATTTGTAGAGCTTTTTAGCTAATAATAATCTCTAACATATTTCATCATTTTTTCCTCTCTCTGATTTTTATTCTTTCCGATTCTTTCTCCGTCATTTAGATCGGTATTGGTTTAAATTTAAAGGTTTTAAATTACATAGTTTATTTATAGAAGAGATCTTTTTCATGACTAGATTATATCACCCGTCGCCTGCCCTTCTCGCTAAAGGGACAAAACATTACGTAGAGTTAGCCGGTTCTAAGAGTTTTTTAGCAATTAATGAAGAGAAAGATTTTATAAACGTAAGAAATATTTTCGATGAACTTTCTTTGGGAGAGTATTGGCGAGATACAAATATTTCATCCCAAATTGAAAAATTAACAGTAAAACATGAAGATGCTGATGCTCTTTATGATCCAAATATATTGGTTGAAAGAATTATCTCAACCTTGGATGATGTAATCTCAAAAGGACTTATTTTTCTAGGCATTGCGAGTTTCGAGGGAAATGCATTTGAAACAAGTGTTTTTGACGAAATGGATTTAGCTTGGGGAGATCAAAAAACCTTAATGAATTTATATAATAAAAGTAGGATAAAAGAAGTTTTTCCCGATGTAAGGAAAGGATTGGTCAATTCAAATGAATATGTCGAATGTAACTGGTTTGGAACCGCTTCCAAATATTTTACCCTACCGGGAAAAAAATATTTAAATGAAATTGCAGCAATGCTGTATCCTTACAGTGGAAATGTGTCTGGAATTGTAGCTGTTGCTCAAGGTGCGGCAAATTTTATTATTCTAACCGATTCTTTTTTAAAATCTAACACATCCGATACTGGAGAAATTAGAATTGATAAAGATAATTTAAATCAAATGTTCCATCTTGTTGAAAAAGGTGTTTTGGCTACTCCAATCTCATGGTTCAAAATAGATTTTGGTTTAAAATCATTAGAAATATTAACAGGATGGGACGAAATAAAAGATTTAGAACCAATAAAGAAAGCACAGGAAAGATATTTAGAATATCATAAAAAATTAGTAATCCAAAAGAAGAAAACAATTGAAAATATTTTGGATGAAGATTTAGGTAGAACAATAGATATAAGTTGTATGACAGAAGAAGATATTGAGAGTGACTTAAGTGAATGCATGGCTACTTTAAATCGATTAAATGAAATGCAATTATCAAGCCAGGAAATTAGTCTTTTATATAATCCCCCAAAAGTATTATTTTCATATGGAGATTTAAAAAGAGCTGCAATATTTGGATCGATGTCTTTACTTTCCATCGATATAGGCTCAAATATTTCTTGTATTGCCGATTTAAGGATGAATTTATCTTGGGGTGAATACGTATATGATGAATTTTATAAAAAAGTCGATGAAGACTCCTTTTTTAATATCGAGGGTGATAAAGATTTCATTGAACTTGAAAATCCTTTACAGTTGCGTGATATTTATAGTAAATCTTTTCAAGATATCATGCATGGAGGAGAAATTTTCTTAGGATTATTAGAATTGGAATCAAATACATTTGAATTCAGCCTGTTTCAAGAATTGGAAATAAATGAACAAGATTTAGAAACTCTTCAGCAATTTTACCAAGATAAGTCTGAAGTAAAACTTCCATCATTAAAAGATGGGCATGTTCAGATCCGATGGTTTGGTGAGGGGAAAGAATACTTTACTTTTATAAATCATGATTGCATTGGAATATATGATTTAGCAGATATTGTCTGCTCAGATCCGGCATATGATGATAAATATGCTACAGGGATCGTATGTTTTGATTCAGATTCAACATATTTTTTTATTTTAAATAATAATTTCAAAGGAAACTCAGATAAAATTAATGAAGATACTTTAGAAATTATGTATCAGAAACTATTAAAAACCGATATGGCTCCATTATGCTGGTTTAAAATTACTCTCGGATTAGAAAGCTTGAATAAACATGCGTTTTGGAAACAAGCATCTCAATATTCTACTTTAGCCATAATCCTTCAAAATTATCGGAAATATCTAAAGGCTTTAACTATTATTAAAGAGAAGGAAAACAAATACAGAATTTATTAAATTAATCTATTCTATTTAAAAGATGAGTAAAATGAAAATTCCACTCCATTACCCAACTCCATTGATATTTGCCGAAGCAGATCCATCAGAATTGCTTAAACACGCACATTCTATTGGAATGATCGCATTAAATCATGATAAAGAACTTGTAATGGTTAGAGAGATATATTACCCCTCAATTTGGAGATCTTTCTATTCACAAATAAAATCAACAGATATTAGTAAAATCAATATTAAAAAAAAGAATAATGAAGAACCATCTAGTATTTCAATGGTAGGGGATGAAGTTGTAAAAGGCCTAAGATATATTATTTCAAAAGGTTATATCTTTTTAGGCCTTCTCTATTTTGATTCAGAAGTGCTAGATCCGCAAATATGTGAGGAACATAGCTGGTTTAGAAAGAAGGATAAAAATTTTAAAAATATGTTATCAAAATATCAAATTAGAGGGATTTCTCCGAAATTAAATGGAAATTCTATTAAAACAGGTTTTATTGGTCGTGGTGAAGATTTTTTTAGATTCAAAGATCGAAATTTCCAGCAAATCTCTCAATCTACCACAATTTTTCGAGGTTCCATGAATGGAATTGCCGGCATTTACGAAGAATACCTACAATTTACCATTCTTTCACAGAATATTACTCAAGGGAAGACAATTCCCGAGTTGATATTCGATAAAATTGGTAAACAGACCCTAGAGAGGCTAGTCAAAACAAAAAAATTTGCTCCTGCCTTAGGATTTCGATTCGATTATGGAATTGACTCTTTTAAACAACTTCCTGAAGATTTATGGAGTTCCATAGAATTAATTCCTAAATATTCGAAATGTATTAAAAAATTCTTATCTTACTTAAAATCTTTAATTCAAAATAATAAATCCCCCTTTCCAGTAATAGATCTTGAATCTCCGTTCGATATTGATAATTTGAGTGATGAAATAGAAGAAAAAGCAACCATGTCAGTTGAAGATCTTTTAAAAGGTCCAAAACCAATGGAATCTCCAGAAAAAGGGATTCTTCAAAAACCTATAATCCCAACGCCTATTATCCAAAAACCATCAATAATTTTAGATAAAGTTGAAGTTCCTTCTCAAATTATTGAAGAACAAACTGAAATTGAAATAAAACCTGATATTGACATAATAAAACCACCCCTTCCAAAAGTCCCCTTATCCAAAATTGAAGAAGAGTCTAAAGAAGACATTTCTACTCCAAAAGAATATGAAGATGTTTTTAATAAACCTTCAGTTGAAATTTTTGAAAACAAAGATGAAATGGTAATTGATGGTGAAATATCCGAAGACGTCTTGCAAAAAGCAACAAGTCTTTTGGAAGATGATTTTGGAACAACTATTAATCCTATATTTATGACAGAAGAAAAAATTATCAAAGATCTAGAGAATTCACTTATTGCTTTGTCTGAACTAGATAAATTAGCTCAGAAAGATGAAGCAATAAGTAGGATTTTTTATCCTCCTCGAGCGCTTTTCTCATATTCTAATAAGGAAGGTATGGAAATTGGGGGATGTACAGTATTAGTTAGTATGGGAGTTGGAAGAGAAATTAGTATGCTAACCGAATTTGCTAAGGATCAGACTTGGGCTGTGTTCGATAATGAAATAGAAGAAGGAAACCCCCAAATTAAATTCATAATTCCTAAAGAGGGAACATTTATTGATGAGCCTGAAGACCTTGAACGAATTATTCATAATGGATTTATTAATATTAAAAGAAATAACCAGATATTTCTTGGAATTTGTGAAATATCTGGTAATGGATTTGAGACAAACAGTTTTGAACCTGAATTGGAAATGGAAAGTAAAGATTTGATCAAACTAAATGAAATTTATTTAAATAGAGTTAAAAATATAAAATATCCCACTTTAATTGAAGAGAAATGGATAGAGATACATTATATAGGTAACACAGATAGCATTAAATTTCTTACTAATCCAAAATCAGTAGGAATTTTGGATATTGCTTATGATAGTATCGACGATTTGCGCTATTCAAAAGGAAAACTTAGCGGAATTATATGTGTTGATGAAGAAGCGGTATATTTCTTTATTTTATCTAATAATTTCAAAGAAGATCCCAATTATCCAATAGATCATGAAACTCTATCAAATATGTACGAGTTAATTGAAACAACTAAATTAGTTCCTGTATCATGGTGCCAATTTGCATTTGGGTTTCAAGGTTTTCAAAATGTGCCTTTATGGTTTGATGTTAAAGACGGATCCATTATGGAAATCGTTAAAGAGAACTATGAAAAGTATATCCAAGGGATTCTAGATACTAAAGAACGGGAAGATAAATTAAGAACAAAAATTGAATCAGAATTTCCTGAAAAGAATAAAGAAGAATAAAAGAATAAAGAAGAATAAAAAAATCACTTTTTTCCAGTGGATCCAAATCCTCCTAATGCTCTTTCTGAATCCGATAATTCTTCAACAGTTTCCAATTGATAATCTACTAATTTTCGTATTATAAATTGACAAATTTTATCACCCTTATTTAATGTAATTGCCTTATTAGAGAGATTTACAACTATTGCGCCCCATTCATTTCTATACCCTGCATCTATTGTTCCTGGACTATTTACAATCGAAATTCCTTCCCATAATGCAAGACCGCTCCTAGGGACTACAGCTGCATAATACCCTTGTGGGATATCCGATGCAAAACCCAAAGGACATAATATACGATCTAGGGGTTGAAGGGTAAATGCATTCGAATCAATTTCTTCTAACTTCTTAGCTCCATCTCCATCGATTATCCTCTTAAATCCATTAATAAAGCAATCTGCTCCAGCATCTCCATTTTTGGGAAATTTTGGTAAGATCGAATCTTTTTTCCATTTTTTTATTTGTAATTTTAACATATTTTTTAAATTTCCACAATTTTTTTTAATTTTACTAATAATGGTAGAATATAAAATAAAAAATTAAAAGGAAATATGATAATGTCAGAAATAAAAATTGTGCGATATGATCCTAGAAAGGATAAGGAAGACCTTGAAGCATTAGTTAAAGATTATGTATATAGAAGCATATATCCAATAGACATCCAGAAATTCTCTAATGAAATCGATAATAGAATTAAAGATTTAAAACTGCGGAACTCAATGATATTAGCAAAAATAATAGAAGAAAATGAAGAAAAAATAGCTGGAGCGGGATTCTTTACACTAATGAATGATTATTTAGGTAACTCTCATTGTTTCATTCACGATGTAGTAGTTAGAAAAGAAAATTCATTCAAAAAGGGAATAGAAGAGTTAATATTACGAGAGTTATTTTCGTATCTAAAGAAGACCATGAAAATCGATAAAATTGGAATATTTATTCGTCGAAATGATTCTAATTTCCAATCTTTATTAATGAAACTTAAAATTAAAAAATCTGAATTAGACTACTATGAGGGTGTATTAGACTAAAAAATCTAAATTAGGCTACTATGAGACTCTTGGAATCATTATGTTTTTCAAAATTTCTTCTAGTTATTGCACCACTTATATAACTCCAGGATTTAAAAGCGACTATTACTATAATTGCAGTAATAAGAAACCCAATTTTAATAAAAAGCAAGAAAACTATTCCAATTAAAAATAAAATGTAAACAAAATTCATTATATTAGAAATTTCAGAAAGAACTCGCGCTTTTATTTTTTTTTTCTGTCCTTGCTCTTCTTTCCTTGAGATGTATAAGAAGGGTATAACTATAAAAAACGCTGCCCATATCTGATGAGTAATTATCGATACATAGACTACAATAATAGATACAATTATGAAAATTATTCCGTACATATTGCTTCTATCTGTTTCAGGTGAGAAAATTTTTTCTGCTTCTTCCTTAAATTTTGTTTCTGCAATCATTTCTATTAGGAAAAAGAAAACCAGTATTAAATAAATTATTTGTTTTTTCGAAGTTTTGCAATAAATTTATGTAATAATTCTAAAAGAGAATCGATATTTTCTTGGGTTGTCCATCGCCCCAAGCTAAACCTCATTGAGCTTTCTGCTTCAGCGCTTGACCTCCCAATTCCAAGTAAAACGCGCGATGGTTTAGTTTCTTCTGCATGGCAAGCAGCACCTACTGAACATGCAATACCTGCATTATCTAATTCAATCATTAAATCATAAGCAAATAAGCCCTCAAAACAAACATTAGCATTATTGGGTAGTCGATTTTTTATAGGACCGTTGATTTTAGTGTTTGGAATCTCATTCAATATATGATTTATTAAGTAGTCACGGAGTTTTATTAGTCTATTATTCTCATTAAGTAAATCATTCTTCGCAATTTCGATTGCTTTTGCCATCCCCACTATCCCTGGAATGTTCTCTGTTGCTGGTCTTAAGTTAAACTCTTGAGATCCTCCATACATAAGAGAGCGCAGATAATGAGATGCAGTGGATTCATTTTTATGAGCGTCCAGATCGTTATGTACATATAAAAATCCCACTCCTTTTGGTCCATAGAATTTATGAGCACTCACACTCAAGAGATCGATATTTTCCGATTTCACGCTAATTGGAATTTTTGTAAATGCTTGAACTGCATCAGTATGGAACCAAACTTCATGTTCATGAGCAATCTTTCCAATTTCTTTAATAGGATTTATTGTTCCTATTTCATTATTTGCATACATTATCGAAATTAATGCAGTACTAGGTTTTATTGCTTCTTCAATTACTTTCGGATCAACAAAACCTTCATTATCTACTGGTATTCGGGTTATATCAAAACCTTCTCTTTCCAAAAAATTTGCAGTTTCCCAAACAGCTGGATGTTCAATTGTGTCAATAATCAAATGAGGGCGCGTGTTTGGGTGCAATTGTTTCTGTTTATATAGAACACCTTGTAAAGCCATATTATTTGCTTCGGAACCTCCACTATTAAAGATGATTTCAATTGGTTTTGCTTCGATGAAATTTGCCGCAATATTTCGAGCATAATCCAACGCATCATGAGCATTTAATCCAAATTGGTGTACAGAACCGGCATTCCCAAAATCGTTTAGAAAATATTTATTCATAATTTCAACTACTTTAGGATGTACTGGTGTTGTTGCATTGTAATCAAAATAAATAGGTTTTCTGGACATTTTATTAATCAACTCTAATAATTCAATAATTTCTCTACATTTCAGTTAAAACATCGATAGTTAACAAACCCAATCCATGTTTAAGAATCTGACGGATTGATTCACATAAAAGCAATCTGACATTTCGTAATTTAGATTTTTCTTTAATAATTGGACAAGAATGGTAAAATCCTGTAAATTCTTGAGCTAATTCATATAAATAACGCGCTAGAATATGAGGTTTCATTTGTTTTACTGAATTTACTATAATATCTGGATAGGAGTAAAGTAATTCTATTAAATTAAATTCATGTTCATTTTCTAATAAAGAGAAGTTTTCTATAATCAAATTTTCAGTTATTTTATCCTCAAAAGGATCGTATGGAGTTTTAATGTTCTTTTCCATAGCTTTCTTGAATATTGAGCATATTCTAGCATATGAATACAAGATGTATGGACCTGTTTCTCCTTCAAATTCTAAGCTTTTCTTTGGATCGAATACAAAATCTCTGGAATAATCGTACTTGATAATAAAAAACCGCAAAGATGCCAATGCTATGACCAATGCTCTTTTTTCCATTTCATTTTTCGATAGATTTAAATATCTTTTTTTAACTTCATTCATTGCTAATGTTTTTAATTCTTCGACTATATCATCAGCATCCACAACAGTTCCTTCCCTAGATTTCATTCTTCCAGTTGTTAGGTTTATCATTCCATAACTATAATGGATATTTTCCGCTTTCAATCCTAATTTATTCAATATTTCGAATAATATCCGAAGTTGCATATCTTGTTCATTTGCGATTACATAAATCGACTTATTATAATTAAAATCTTCCATTTTTTGATATGCAAGGTGAAGATCTTGAGTGATATACAAACTTGTTCCATCTTTTCGGATTAAAACTTTACGTTTGGGCAATTTTTTCTTGTTAAAATTAATTATAACGGCACCATCATCCAGTTTTTCAAAAATTCCATTTTTAATTCCATTCTCTACAATTTTTTTACCTTTCTTGTAGATATTACTTTCAATATATGTTTTATCATGATGAATTTTAAATGTTTCAAAGGTTTGGTTAAATCCATTTTCTGCCCAATCATTCATTTTCCGCCATAAATTTCTCACTTTTTTATCTTCTTCTTCCCAGGCAATGAGCATATCTTTTAATTCTTTTTGAAGAATGCCATATTTAGATCGATCAATATTTTTTCTTAAATCTTGAATTACATCAAGTTTTTGATCTTCTGGGCTTTTTTTTAATTCATATTCTAGTAAATTAATATTTTTTTGGGCATACTTTTTCAGACGGGATTCTTCTTGTGCAAATTTAATATAATAATAACCAACAAAATGATCTGATTTCTGATTCTCACTTTTCGGATTCTTATTTTCACCATATTTGTTGTAAGCCCACATGCTTTTACAAATATGAATTCCCCGATCATTAAGAAGATTTACTTGAAAGACTTCATTCTTGGCACACTGGTTAATTTTGGAAAGTGTTTGCCCTAATAACATATTTCTGATATGTCCCAAATGTAATGGTTTATTTGTATTGGGTGCTGGGTATTCTATAACTATTCTTTCTGGCTTTTCCCTTTTTTGAAAATTTGATGATGCATAAGAATTTACATCTTTAAAAATTTGCATCATTACTTCCTTAGCGATAATTATTTTATTAAATTTAAAGTTTAGATAAGGTCCATCGATTAAAACTGTTTGAATAAAAGGATTTTGATTGAGAAAATTTGATGAAAATGATTTATGAATTTCTTTAGCAATTTCAAGACCATCTTGTTTTAGAAATTTTTTTAAAGCAAAACAATTGAGAGCGAAATCTGCGTCAATATTTTTTTTCGCTTTTTTTATTATTTGGGTTAGGAATTGTATAGAAACTGTTGAATTATTAAGAATTTCTGAAAGAACTTCAGCCAATCTGATTTTATAATCCATATTATATTTATTAGCATCAATTCAGAAAAATTTTTTTAATTTATCTATACAATTTCATATTGTAGAATAAGTAAAGGAAGTGGATAAAAAAGTGGATAACTTAATAGAAATGGCTAAAAAAAAAGCGGGCATTGCAGCAGTTGACGAATTTGTCAAAGACGGAATGATATTAGGCATTGGTAGTGGATCAACTGTTGTTTATGCTGTCAATCGCTTAGTAGAACGAATGAAACTTGATGGATTAAAAGTTGTTTGTATTCCAACCTCATTCCAATCTACCCAATTAATTGTGAATGGGGGGTTAACATTGGGTGATTTAAGTCGTTTTCCAAATATTGATGTAGATATTGATGGTGCAGATGAAGTGGATGAGAATTTAAATTTAATAAAAGGAGGGGGCGGATGTTTGCTTCAAGAAAAAATCGTGGCAAGTAACTCAGAGAAACTAATCATTGTTGCTGATTATAGAAAAAATTCAAAAATTCTTGGAGAACAATGGAAAAAAGGTGTCCCAATTGAAGTTAGCCCAACGGCTTATATTCCATTAATGAAAAAGCTAGAAAAAATGGAAGGCTCTCCTGTACTCAGATTAGCGGAAATGAAAGCTGGCCCCCTTATCACAGATAACGGGAATTTTATTTTGGATGTTGATTTTGGAGAGATATCGGACCCTAAAATGCTAAACCAAAAA
The DNA here is from genome assembly GCA_030611625.1 of Promethearchaeum sp. Classification (GTDB taxonomy): domain Archaea; phylum Asgardarchaeota; class Lokiarchaeia; order Sigyniarchaeales; family Promethearchaeaceae; genus Promethearchaeum. The sequence goes on from JAUWPK010000006.1 coordinate 16,214, forward strand.
ATAAAAATGCTTCCTGGAGTTGTAGAAACAGGTTTATTTATTGACATGGCAGAAAAAGTCTACTTTGGTCAAAAAGATGGTAGTTTAATTTCAAGAAAAAGATCAATTACATAATATTGAAAAAATGAAAATAGAAAAAAAACACAGCAGTATTTGTAAAAACCTAATAAGATTTCCCAATTCTCCAATATTGGGTTACTGGTTTCATACAATGGCTGCAAAATATATCTTTTTCCTTTTTAACTCTTTTATTTAATACCAGCAAATATCTGTCTGGAATTCCTAAAAATTTAAGACCATCTAACCTTTTTTCTATTGATTCCGCGCATTCTTCTTCACCACAAAATGGAATTTCGACAATGCCCTTATTTTTATCAACAAAATCAATCGCTTCCTCCAAATCATTGGTACGGAAAATTAATTCATCATGTCTTTTCTTAGCAGATTTATGAAGACTTTGCTGAATATCTTCTAATAAATTACTAAGATATTTTATCGATTCATCGTTTGGAATGAAATTTTTCCCTTTAACGTCCCGCCGAACAACAGCAATTTGATTTTTCTCAATATCTTTAGGTCCTATTTCAACACGGATAGGAACACCCCGTAACTCCCAATGGAAGTATTTACGGCCTGTACTCATCTTTCTAGTGTCTAATCTGACTTTAAATCCTTCTTTCTTTAACTTTTTATAGTAATCATTGCAAACTTTCATGACATCATCCTCTTTATTCTTGAAAAGGATTGGGACAATGACGATTTCTATTGGTGCAACCGTAGGTGGCAATTTCAATCCAAAATTATCTCCGTGGAATGCAACTATTGATGCAATTCCGCGTTCACTTATGCCATAACATGTTTGATAAACATAATCTTGATTACCATCTGCTGTTTCAAATTTAATATCAAATGTTTTTGAAAATGTCTGCCCCAGATTATGAATTGTCCCATTTTGTAAAGCTTTGTTTGTGTGTGGAAGGATAGAATCGAAGGCTATGGTGTAATCTGCTCCAGGGAATGTGTCCCATTTTGGCCTTTGAGTAATGAGATATGGAACACCTAAAGAATCGAAGATATCTTTGTATATTTCTACTGCTTCTCTAATTTGCTCTGAACAATCCTCTTTTGATTCATGATATGTATGGGCTTCTTTGAATGTAGTAATCTCTCGAACTCTTATTAAAGGGCGTGTATTTTTTCCCTCAAACCTGAACATATTGGCGATTTGATACGTCTTAAGAGGTAAATCTTGGTGAGATCGGATCCATTTTGCTACCATTGGATACATAGCTGTCTCAGAAGTAGGGCGAAGGCATAATTTAACATCTAATGGGGTTAATCCTCCATGGGTAACCCAATACACTTCAGATTCAAATCCTTTAACCGTTTCTTTTTCTTTCATGAATTGATCTTCAGGAATCAATAGAGGAAAAAGCATCTCTTCATGTGGAATAGGAGTATTATCAAGCAAATCTCGCATAATTTCTAAGTATTTCCTGCGAATTTTGAATCCATAGCCTTTCCAAACACCGCAACCTTTGAGATTGTATCTGTAATCTATAATATCTGCTTGAAATAAAATCTCGTTAAACCATTCACCGAAATTTGTTTCAATATCTGGTAATGTATTCTGAATTTTACTCTTTGAAGTTTTTTTAGCTACTTTTTTAGGTGTTTTTTTAGCAGTTTTTTTTGACATTTTTTATATTCACTTATTTATGATATTTGAAAACGATTAAAAAATCGCTCGTTTTTTGAAAATCTAATATTAGAAAAAAAGTAGTATATTAAAAAAAGAGATATTTCAAGTTTTCATTAGATTATCAGTTATTTGTTTCGCGCTCGGGCTAAGAGTGTAAAATTTTTGTCGTCCTTCTTTCTGTGACTCAATTATACCGAAACTCTGCAAACGCTGGGTATGAAATGTTATTGCTTGTGGAGAAACTTTCGCTACTGTTGATAAACTTTGATGAGATGCAATTTTTTCGCGAGCTAGATATGTGATAAGAGTTTTTGGGGTTTTTCTTCTTAAAGAAGTGATAATAGTCTCACGAAGCAATTGTCTTGCTGGATCACGGTCATCAGGTGACACATTACTATCTTCCTCTTGATTGGAAGCAAAGAAACATTTATATCGACCATCCCGAATTGCTCGGACCAAGCCAATTTTTTCTAAAACTCCGATATGATATTGAACTACTCCCATTTTCTTATCCAGTATTCTACAAATCTTTCTGAAATGTAAACCGGGATTTTTTTCGATTAACTCATAGATTGTATTCCGCGTTCCTTGTTCTAACACATCCTCTTTCTTAAAGTCGCGACATCTTCGTCTAGTTGAGCCATAAGATGCCATGCATGTAGTAGATAAAAGAAGTATAAGTAATACCTTATTTTTTATTGCGTTCATTTTAGTTCATTTTAAAAATTTTTATAACAAAGTTTTATTTCATATTTTATAAAAAAGTCAAACAAAAATTTGATAATTCATCAACTAAACGTATTAATTTTTTTTTCAATTAAAATTTATTGAAAATTATGACAAAAAAATGAAAAAATTAATAAAGCTTAAAGTTGAAATTTTGTTTTGGTAAAAATTGAAAAATCGTAAAAAATATTTGACACTTGCTTTGTTATCAATTCTGTTTCTTTTTTCACTCGGGATATTTTTAATCTTCCCAACGGACATTAAACGAACTTACAATCAATCAACTTTAACTTCTGATAGAGTTAAAATTGTCTACGATGTCTTTGAACCGAAAAATGATGATTTTTCAATGAAAACAGCCGTTATTCTTGGTCATGGAGTGATGGTAAATAAAAATTTTATGAGAACTATTGCTCTAGATCTTGCGGGTCAAGGAATTATATCTATAGCTTTAGATTTTCGTGGACATGGAAGAAGTGGAGGATCAATAAACGAGGGAGATATTACAACCGATATTCTGGCAGTGAAGGAAGTTCTAGCACTAAGAGGGGATATTAATATGACTAACTTGGGATATGTTGGCTATTCCATGGGTGGAGGTGCTGGTTTTAGATTATTAGATAATGATTCCGATTTTAGGGCAATGGTGAGTCTTGCAGCAGGAGGAAGAGCTCAGTATTCAACTCCCAATCTATTAATTCTTCATGGAATATTGGATGAAGCATTCAATTATTCCGACGTTCTTGGGTATATGGAAAATAAAACCGGAATTCCTGAAGAAGATATTAAAATTAACCATATTTACGGATCTTTTAATGATGGAACCGCATTACAGGTTTCATTAATAAAAACTGATCACTTTTTTGCCCCATATTGTTATAATAATATCCGTGAAATTAGATTTTGGTTTCTTCAAGCATTAGAAGGAGAATCTAATCCTGATTCCAGTTTTACAAATTATTTCCTTCTTATCTTTAGTGTTTTAATTGCAAGTGTAACCGGATTTTATATTTTTCTTCTCGCTACAGGAAGCATTTTATCAAAAATATTTAAACATTCCAAACCCACTGAAAAAACCTCCAATGAATCTAATCCTGAGGAACTTAGATTATTGGGAAAAATAACTCAAGATCAATTAAAGGTGAGTAAAATTAATCGGATGTATTGGGTGTTCGTTCTTCCATTGTCCATTCCGTGCATGGTGTTTGTATTGCCATTGCTTCCTGTTCCGATGTTTTATATGATCCTTTTTTCTGCTCTATTAATGGGTCCATCAATAGCTACATTATTTTACCAATTTTATATTCTTAAAAAAAATAAAATAAAATTGAAAGATTTTTATATTAGGATATTGAAATCCACCAAAATACAAAACATCTTGATGGGACTTATATTCGGCGCAATTTTATACACCGTACTTAGCTTAACCATCGGATATATCTTCGGAATAGTTCCAAGTTCAACCAAATGGGGGTGGGCAGTTTTATTTTTTGTGATTATATTCATAACCCAATTTAACTTCACCCAATTTTTCCAACCTGTTGTAATTCGGGGAATGGGATATGATACCAAAAAGCAACGATTCAAAGGGCAATTAACAATATTTTCAATGTATTTTGGCTCAATCGTATTTTTAATATTGATTTCACTTCTCATATTCCGAAGTTGGTTCAATATACAGTTTATATTTCCGTTGATCCCCTTAATTTTGATGGCAAATATAATCGCAGGAAGATTTTATCAGAAGAATCAAGACATAATATTACCCGTATTAACAAACAGTGTGTTTCTAACACTTATCCTTATCACTTTGATAAATATTTAAAGTGCATTATTTTTTCTTTTTTATCCGTTTAATATAGATTGAACTTTTCTGTAGGATTGGAATATTAATAACATATATTTTTGTAGAAGTTTAGATCATTATAATTCTATATGTTGAAGAATAGTTGGTTAAAATATATTGAAATACTTCGCCCAATGACATGTTTCTTTGGGAGTCTGACGGTTTTAATTGGCACGCTTTTTGCCGTAGGTCCAAAAAATTTTAATACATATCTAAATACTGGTTCCAACATTTACAAGCTGGTTGCATCTCTGCTAATTTATTTCCTAGTTGTCGGGTCGGGAAATTCAATTAATGATGTTTTCGACTATGAGATTGATAAAATAAACCGTCCAAACAGGACCATTATTCGGGGTGCATTTACAAAACGGCAGGTAGTCTACTATTACATCTTTGAAATTACTGTAATACTTATTCTGACAATAACTGGTGCATATTTCAGCCCTAATCCTGTCTTTCTCCCGCTTTTAGTAGTATTTTTTCTTGGTGTGAGTTTTTCTTACAGTTTATTCATCAAACAGACAGGTTTACTCGCAAATTTGGTTGTAGGGGTGTCGGGGGCTCTAGGGTTTCCGTTTGGTGCTTTATTTGTTTTAGACCTCGCTGATATCTTTGGAGTGTTTGAACTATGGTTACTTTACATTACAGCCTTCCTCTTTCTGGTAATGCGCGAAATAGGGAAGGATATGGAAGATATCGAAGGTGATAGTAAATATGGAGTAAAATCGGTAGCGCTAAAATGGGGATACAAAGCGGCGCTCGCATTGGAACTTTTAATGACCTTTTTCCTTTTTACTATCCTAATTTATTCCATGTGGAGGTTCAATTTCAAACCAATCTTTGTAACTTTGGCTGTAATTTCATTGTGCTTAATAATTTTGAGTGATTGGGCTTTTTTCAAAAATTTGAAAGAGAAGAAGTGGCGAATTTTAGCCAGCCGCTTATCACTCATGTCTCAACTATTTTGCCTTCTTGCATTCCTATTCGGAGCGCTTTTTTAAGTGGTTATTATGGTACAATTTTACACTCTTGGAGTAATACTATTTGGAAGTATGATGCTTGTTCTTTATCTGGTGAAATATCGTACACTTCCAATTACAACTTGGAAACCTGGTGCCGCATGGACCCGGGCAATGATATACTTCTCTATTTGCAATCTTATATCTATTTGGACAGGAAATACAGAAAGAATGGTATCACAACCAATCGCAACCTTGGATCAGCTGTCCGATCCTTTGTGGATTGTACTGGTTTGTCTTTGTTTTATCTATATTTTTTTCGCATACTGGATTTTATGGTCTAAAATGACCATCACATTTAATCGGAAATATTATATAGGTGTCGAATTAGTTTTTGGAACAATATGGGGCTTAAGCACCGGGCAAGTCTTGCTCTCATTTTATCATATATGGAATATGTTTGAATTTCCATCGTGGGGTGTGTATTTGATGTCTTTTGCCTGTATGGGTTCATGGCAGTATATTGTTCATGATTATTTTTGGGATGTATATGTCAGTCCCGAACATGATACGCCGAAATCGATTAAGCTCAAGACATTAGCATCTCATATTCCAAATGTTGCACTCTGCTTACTCTTTTTGGTATTATATGAAAATTTTTGGCTTTTCATATTTACCCAAACGTTTGCCTTAATTGCAACTACCATTTTCCAAAAATTTCCTGCACCGTGGGCAAAAGGAGAGTTTAATGCACCGAAGACAAAAAGGGGGATATTCGGACTCCCTCGTGGTGGTGGGTTTACATCTATTTATGAAAATGCTCAACAATAACTCTAAAACAATTTTCTATTAATATCTTTTTATGAGTGTTTTTTAAAATGGTTTCATCAAAATTTTAATCCCAGAAAAAATTGAAATAATTACAATTTTGAATATTATTTTCCATAATTTTTTCAATAAAAAAATTAATTTCTATAAGATTTTTTAGAAAAAATACAATAAAAAATAATCAACAAACCATTAATAATGAGAAAATTTTGATTAATTAGATACAATTTATTATAAACAAAA
>JAUWPK010000253.1 GCA_030611625.1 Promethearchaeum sp.
TGTTGGCACCCGCTAAAAATTTCATGGCAATTAAAGCTTCAGGGCCGTATTCAGACGCTATCTATTTTGGTGTTAATGAATTTAACATGCGAATGAATGCTGATAATTTTCCAATCGAAGATTTACCTAAAATAGCAAAAATGTGTCATAATCCTTCAAATTCTTCATTTAAAGAACGAAAAGCCTATCTTACAACAAATATTGTAATATATGAAGATGAAATTGCAGAATTAGAGAAGGTTATTCAAGCTGCCAAAGACGCAGAAATTGATGCTGTAATAATTCATGATATTGCTGCAATCCAACTTGCAAAAAGAATAGGGATCCCTTTTCATATATCTACACAAGCTAATGTTTCAAATTCAGAATCTGCGAAATTTTATGAAAGTTTAGGTGCTGAACGTATAGTACTTGCACGTGAATGTTCACTAAGTCAAATTAAGGAAATAACTAAGAAAATGACGGATACTCAAATTGAAGCATTTATTCATGGGGCGATGTGTTCTTCAATTTCTGGAAGATGTTATTTAAGCCAGACTCTATCAGGTAGTCAGAATCAATCCGCAAATCGAGGTAAGTGTACTCAACCTTGTAGAAGAGAATGGAAACTTATTGCATCCGATGGCCACGAATTTATTTATGATGGTAAAAGAATTTTTAATTCCAGAGATTTATGTATGATTTCATTCCTCCCCGAGGTGATAGAAGCGGGGGTATCGATCTTCAAGATTGAAGGTAGAATGAGACACCCTCATTATGTTGAAACGGTAAGTAGAGTTTACCGAGAAGCAATTGATGCTTATTATGGTGGGATTTTCAAGCAGAAACTGAAAAAAGAGAAGTGGATAACTCAATTAAAGCAAGTTTATAATAGAGGATTTACAACAGGCTTCTATTTCAATCAAGCAACAATAAAAGATTCACAATTAAACAGTCCTGCTAATATGAGTCATTTTAGGTATATAGAGATGGGAAAAATATTAACTTATCATCCAACAGGCATAGCAAAAATTGAATTAACTAATGGAACGCTAAAAAATGGTGATAATATTATCGTAATGAGTACTGTAGAAAATAATGATACTTATTTTAACCAAACTGTAAGAGATATTCAATACAAAGGGGAAAACATCAAATTTACAAAAAGAGCTACAGAAGAAAAACCTATAATCATTACAATTTCAGTCGATCAACCTACAAACGGAAAAAAGATCGATGTAATTTATAAATTTACAGATGAAACTTATACTCCAAGATACGATGGTAAAAAAAGAAAAAAAAGATCATATCGATTAAATTAACTGATCAAAAAGGGAACGGTGGCTAGGTTTCCAAAGGTGAGGTTTTTGTAGGATATTTTAGAATGTTCAAAATATAATAATCCAAAATCATCAGCAAATTGACAAATATTACCAAAGATTAGGGTGATAATTGAGATTTCGAATCGCGATAAAAGGTTTTGGTAATCATATGTATATTATCGGAAATACCTAAAGATAAAACAACCACGAATAAAAGATATTACAACAACTAAAAACTTAATTTTATGCAAAATAAAAATGAGACTCTGAAAAAAAATGAGACTATCAATATATTATAAATTTTTTATCCATGTTTTTAATGAAAAAAAATCTTTATCTACAAATTTCTACTAATTAAATCGCGTCTTAAAATTTTGATTCTACGTTTTAAATTAACTATTTCTTCACTCAATCTACGTGATTCCTTCTTTTCTAGCAAGATGTTTATCTTAGCCTTAGAAAAATCATCAGCTAATGAATCATTCATTGAGCTTGTTTCTTCTAAATCATTTTTTAGATTTTTAATTTGGTCTTTGAATTGATTTCCTTCCTGTAATTGGGTTAGATCTATTTCTTTTTGCTCTAAACCATTTTTCAATTGGGAGATTTCATTTTCGTATTCTGAAAGTATTTTTGATAGATTTATTCGTTCATTTCTTGCTTCAAGTTCGATTTGTAACATATGTGCTTTAATATTGTCATTTTTTTCTTGAAGTTCAACTAATTTTGGGGATATTTTATCTAATTGTTCTTTTGTTGCGATATATTTTCCGTTAGTTTCACTTAATGAAATTGTTAATTCCTGCAATTTTGAATTTAAATCGTCAATTGTGAGTTGGAAACTTTTAATTTCTTCATTATCATACAAATCTTTTCCTTCTAATTTACTTTCCAAGTCGTTAATCCTACCATTTAAACGCCCAATTATAGCAATATTCCCGTTATTTTCTCCCTTTAAATTGTTTATTCTATCGTATAGGACTTCTTTTTGTTTTCTTAATTCTAAAAATTTCTTCTCCCATTCTTCAATTTCGCCCGTTAATTTAACAGAATCTAGTAGTGCTTCATGGAACTCTTCTTCTTGGTTTTGAAGTTCACGAATAAGTTCATCTTTATCACGAATTTTGTTCATGGTATCTGCATTTTGGTCAATTAGATAAGACAACTCTTCAAATTTCTCATTTAATTCCTTCTTTTCTTCTTCAAATGATTGGGTGATGGATTCAATTTCTTTTTCTTTCACATTAATTTTTTGGTCTTTCAATGTAATTTGATTATCTTTAGATCCCAAATCATATTTAACTCTTTCTAATTCTTCTTTGTACACCATATTCTGGAATTTATCTTCATATCCTTTAATCTCTTGCTTCAATTCATCAATTGTTATCTCTCTTTCGGTTAAACTATTATTTAGATCTGATATTGTGTTGTGTTCATTTTGATCAGGATTTTCAATTTCTTTTCTTAATTCGAAATATGCGTTTTTCGCACCTTTTAGTTCCAAAACCAATTCTTGCATTCGAACATTTTTTAAAGTTATTTTTGTTTTTAAATCGCTGATTTCTTTTTTTGCTTCAGATATCTCCTTTTTTGCTTCAATAAACTCGTAATTTGTTTGGTTTAATTCAGCAATTCTCTCTTTTAGTTTTTCGTCATTTTCTTCAAATTCTGAATTTTTTTTTCTGAGATATTCTTCCTCTTCCTCTATATCCTTCAATTTTTCTAAATTTTTTCTCAATTCTTCAATATTTTCATCTTTTTCATCATTTTTATATTCAAGATTTTCATTTTTTTTCAGAAATAATTTATTTTCATTTTGTAATATTGAGTATTCAGTTGAACTTTGGATAATTTGATCATTTAGTTGTTCATTTTCTTCACGTAATTGCCTAATATTTACTTCTAATTCTTCAATTTGTAAAATTTCACTTCTAACTGCTTCAATTTCACGAATTTTTTCTTCGATCTCATTTTCAAGTGATCTAATTTTTTCTTCCTTTACAGGCAAGCGTTCCTTAAACTCTTGTAAATTTTGTATTTCCTGCTTTAATTGGGTAATTTCTTCTTCCTTTTCCTTTAATTTTGCGTTATCTTCTGAATTTTCATCGGATAAGGCAGGATTCCCTTGTTCTTCAACCATTGATTTCCCTCAAATTTTTTTCACTTTACTCTTTAAATAAATATAACATCATTGGGTTTATATTTTTCATATATATTCCTTTTCATCCATAGTTTTCAAATTACAAAATAGCATATAAAAATATTAGCTAAAAAGAATGGGAGATCAAAATAGCAAAATGGATTGAAAAGCAAAATTCAAATTTTCAGATTTGCCTAAATGACCAAATTTTTGAAATTTTAAAGTAAATGGAATTGTTTCATTCGCTACTTCGGGATTTTATCCCAATCAATAAATTTATCGAATTCATTTTTGCATAATTGAATCTCATTTGGTTGTATATGGGTATGAATTTTTTTTAGCTGTTCTGATATTGTAAATGTGTCTGCAGGAGCTACTACTAATGGAATTCCTTTTTCTTCAGCTACACTTATTACTCGACGTGCTGGGTGAATATTTCCCGAAAAAATTATCAAATTTGTACTCGCATTCAAAGCTGCTAGTGCAATATCTGATCGATCTCCACCTGTTATAACACATTGATTAACCCCTTTTCGAAGGTAACTTGATGCAGATTCTGCACCCATAGCACCGATAACAAAACCATTGATCAAATTATTCTTAACCTTAACAAAATTTCCACAAATAAGATTTCCTTCAACAGCTTCAATTATTTCTGCTACAGTTGGTTTTTCTAATTGCCGTGATTTTTTCAAACCACCGATAACCTCAATTCCAAGATCTTTTAGTAGTGGTTTATAATATTTTTCAATTCTCACATAAGCGGTCTCAGATAAACTATTGAGAATTACTCCGATGACATTAACCTCATTTAACTTTAAGTAATTAAAAGCTGAAACAACTGTATTTAAATCATCATCATCTTTAATAGGTGAACAGATTATGACATTTGCTTCAAATTCTTTAGCAATCCTAATATCGTCAAGATTAATTGCTGAATATTGATTTATGTTATGGTTGCCTTCTAAAATCATTATATCTGTTTTATTTCTCATTGATTCAAAGCTATCTTTTATATGAGCCATAATTTGTGGAGTTTCTTCAGGAAGTATTTCATCAAGGAAGAAGCCTGGATTGAAAAATTGTGGACATATCTCTTCTTTTGAAAATTGCCTTGCAACTACAGCTGTAATAACATTTACGTCCTTATCAGTTTTAGTTTTAGGTCGGAGATCCATTGCATCCCCGATAGCTTTGAAATAACCTGGTTTAAAACCTTCTTCTTTAAATTTAAGGAACATTCCTATTGCAATTATTGTTTTTCCGGAACCCGCTTTTGTTGAACACAACAATATTGGTTTACTCTTGCTCATTTTCTTTCATTTTCTCCATCATGATTCTAATATAAAAAAATTTACATTTTAATTGTAATTTTAATATCGACCGCCGAATACCCTTCTTCCCTTGCAAAAACTAAACAAGGGTTTATATCGAGTTCAACTATATCCGAAAAGTCGTTAACTAATTGAGATAATCTTTCTAAAATATCTAAAACGCCTTCTATATCACTTTCAGGTTCCCCACGAACCCCTTCTAAAATTTTTGATATTTTAGTTTTGTTTAATAATTTTCGTGCATCTTCTCTATCAAAATGATAAGCTAAATCAAATGCAACATCTTTAACATAATTTGCATAAATTCCACCCGAACCTACCATTAACATAGGTCCCCAATTTGGATCTCTACTCATTCCTATTATTAATTCAGTTGATTTTATTTTATCTTCTTTGATAATCATCTCTTGCAATTCTACACCAACCAAACGCGCATCTCGAGGGCCTAATCGTCCTGCATTAGTCATGATTGAGATAAAAGCGCTTTTTGCTTCATCTGGGGTCTTAATATTAAGAATAACGCCTCCTATATCCCATTTATGAATTATTTGTGGGCTTACTATCTTTGCAACTAATGGAAATCCCATTTCTTTGCTAATTTCTGCTGCATCCCTTGCAGTTTGAACTAATTTACTTTTTGGTGCATTGATCCCGTAACTTTCAAAGATTTGGGATGTTTCATAGCTCAATAGTACTGGTCGATGGTCTTTTTTTGCATCGTCAATAATTTTTTTTACTTTATCTTTATCAACCTTGAAATTTTTGATTATTTTTTCTGTTATAATGGGTTCTTCTAACAATTCTTTGTAGTAAGTTAATCCTTTTAATACCTTAACTGAATCTTCCGGAAATGCATA
>JAUWPK010000258.1 GCA_030611625.1 Promethearchaeum sp.
AACTCTGCAAGGTTGATCATCACAAACTGAAATCTTTGAATTTAACGCTGGAATCAATTTTCAATATAAATAATTGGTTAATAGTATTAGAAATTTTTTTATTGGGTGAAGATAATATTAAAAACACAAAAATGAGAACCACATCTATTATAAAGCTGACAGTTTCCTTATTGATTTTTAATATTTTGCTTTCTTCTACTACTTTAGTGAATAATTCTGCTAACATCTCATCCGAAGTATTGCCTAAAGATAATTTAATAGATAAAAATAGTTATCTTGAGTCACAAAAATCATTTTATGATCCACCTTATGAAATTGATCATTTATCGAATTATACATTATCTGTAAAATTGCACGAAGATGATGCAGTTATTGAAGGAAATTTAACTGTTGATTATTATAACGATGACCCAGTCTCTTTCGATCAAATTCCATTTCACATTTATCCTTCAGGAATGAGCTATGATATAAGACCAGGTAATATTGTAATATATGAAGTAAAAACTTTAGAAGGGCCTCAAACTCTACTTGATTTTCAAGTTTTATCTTCAGAACAATTATTATGGATAAATCTTTCTGAACCATTAAATCCAACAGAAAGAATATCATTTAATATACATTTCAACACTACGCTTCCTGATGGTGGAATTGATAGAGCAAATTATCACGGAACTGATTTAGGATTATCAAAGATTTTTAAGTTTGCAGTAGCATATCCAATGCCAGTAGTATATGATGAAAAAGACGGATGGAATATTGATCCATATTTAGATACAGGAGATCCTTTCTATAGTGATATGGCCTTTTACGACTTTTTCGTTGAAGTACCCACCGGGTTTATAGTTGCAGCTACAGGCGAACTAATAGAAACAATTCCAGAATCAGATACAACTATTTATCATTATGATCCATTTCTACCGGTTCGCGAATTAACATTCTCAGCATCAAGGTATTTTATTTGTGAATCAATTATGGTAAATAATGTGAACATGTCAACATTTTATCTTCCTAAATCTCAAGTATATTGGGAAGATTTTTCTTTAAATGTTACAGTACAGGCTGTAACTCTGTATAATGACTCATTTGGACTTTATCCATACACCACTTTTAATGTAGTTGAAGAATATACTTTTTATGGAGGAATGGAACATCCTTTACAAGTCTATATTACAGAATCAATATACATTTATGGAGATCCTCTATATGTTTTAGAATTAATTATAGCTCATGAAACAGGTCATCAATGGTTTTATCATTTAGTTGGAAATGACGAAATTGACGCAGGATTTCTTGATGAAGGTCTAGTTGTTTGGGCAACGGATTTCTATTTTGATCATTATTATCCAGAATGGAATTTATATGAAGATTATTACCTTCAATATGAAATCAGGCATTATAATTCTTCAACGGAAAAAAGAAAAGGACTTCCAAATAAAATAAACCAATCGATTTATGAGTGCTACACTTCAGGAACAGATTATTGGTATATTGCCTATGAAAAAGCTCCCATGATCCTTCAGAAATTAAGAGTATTTTTGGGAGAAGAAGATTTTCTAAGTGGGATTCAATTGTTTTTCGATCGATTTGAGTTTAAAATTGCATGGCTTTCTGATTTACAGGAAGCTTTTGAGGAAGTTTATGGAAAATCTTTGGATTGGTTCATTAAACCTTGGTTTAATAATAATTATCTCCCAAAATATAGCTTTTCCTCCATAGTTTGGGATAGAATTTCATCTCTTTTAAACATCACAATAGAAGATCTTAATGAACAACATAATGAATATCCATATTCTCAACAATTAACTTTAGAAGTTTACGATAACCAATCAAATACTATTTTTAATGAAGAAATTTGGGTAAATGGAACAATATATCTCTCCCTTAACTTAACATCAACCCCTGATAAGGCGAGGTTGATTTTTACAAACAATGTCCTTGCACAATCTACAGAAGGAAGCGAGTTTGTGGATTCATCAAAAATTGAAATATTTGGAGAACCACCTGAAGATACAAAACCAAAAATTAATGGAATGCCATTTTTCGCATTTTTCATCTGTTTTTCAATCGGAAGTATTCTCGTCCTTATACGAATGAGATATGAGAAAAATCATTGAAATCATTTCCAATTTTTTTTATCTTTATTTATATCAATTTTTTTAGAAATTCCTTTAAATTCAGCTACGGAACCACTCCAATTAATAATAATCTTCTGATAATTTAATAGGAATTTTGATTTTACGCTTTCTAAGTAATCAAAAATTTCAGAATTGTCAATATTTTTAGTTGATCTCCCTACAAATGTCAAATTTAGGGCGTTAAAATGAGAAAAAGCTAATTTTGATGATTTAGTCTCCAAAACTCTGCATTTATCCAAACCGATTTCAAATGTAAATGCATTTATTGCTGCTACAAATCCTGAAAATATATCTTCATCAATTTCTCCTATTCTATCATGAAGATTGTTCTCATCTATATTACTAACTTTTTGCGAGAAGATATGTAAACCATTACGCGCAATTATCCATAATTCTTGGATTTTTGCAACTTGGTTTTTCGTCATCAAATAAAAAAGATTTTTCATTTTATTTAAAAAATCGGAAAATTTTAAAAATTAAATTGAACTCGTTTCCTTTTCAACTTGTACCAAAGAAAGGTGTTTATTTCTACTACAATCACTAATTTTCTCAATTTTTTTAATGATTCTGATTTTTCCTTTATTTATCAATAATTTAGATGGTTGGCAATATTGAAAATAAGGACATTTCTCATTATCACAACCGATCGAATTAAACTCCATTATTGAACCAAGATAAATATCTTTGTTTTCCATAGATATAATAATTTCAGGTGTATCCAGCTTGCATAGAATCATTAATTCTTCATGAAAATCATTTGGGCATTTCATCTTTCGATCTATTACCTCAACAATTTCAAAGACTGATTCGGGGATGAGATTTTCTTGACAAGTGGTATACAGTTTACAGTTTTTAGGACATTTCGGATTTGGACCTTGGAAAAAAAATTGAAATCCCTTAAATGCATAACTTTTTCCAATAAATGTCAAAATTTCTTTTGCGTCGTTCATTGATAAGTAAATAAAGCCATAGGGATATTTATTTATTTCATGATTTTCATGAATTTTACTATCCCCTAATAAGAAGCTAAGTTATTTTCTATCATATAAAATATTTTTAGTAATGATGAATTCTTCTAAATTGAATTTAAATTATGAATCACTTACCAAATGAACAACCAAATTTCAATTTCATTGAAATTACTCCAGATAATGTCGATGATTTTAAAGCAAAAAATATTGGAGCACTTCCTATACTTAAAACGGGCACAACTACAGTTGCTTGCAAAATAAAAGATGGAGTAATTATGGCCACTGATAACCGTGCTACAATGGGGTATTTTGTTGCAAATAAAAACGCAAAAAAGTTACATAAAATCCAAGATTATCTATATATGACAATTGCAGGAGGAGTAGCTGACGCAATATATCTAATTGAGTTATTAAAGGCAGAAACTGAAATATACAACCTTAAAAATGATAAACCGATTGGAATTGGGCAATCTGCTAGACTTTTACAAAACATTCTATACAATAAAAAAGGTTTTTATCAAGTTGGACATTTACTTGGGGGTGTAACTGATTCAGAAGGTCCTAAAGTATACAATTTGGGAGGCTATGGTTCACTCATGGATAACGATTATGCTTCAGTTGGATCAGGTTCGGTATTTGCATTGGGAATTTTAGAAACCGAATGGAAAGAAGATCTAACCTTAGAAGAAGGATTAAAAGTTTGCACTCGAGCCGTAAGATCAGCAATTATACGTGATATGGCATCTGGTAACGGGATTGATTTAGTTGCAATTCAAAAAGGAAAAGAACCAGTTGAAAAACGATATGAAATTTCCGATCAAGATTTGATTGAATTAAAATAAAACAATGGATTTTTTTTAAATGACGATTAAAATTTTAATCGATCTGTCCCATAACGAGCAATTAAAATCATTTCCGGAACAAGTCTTTAATCATTCTGATTTTTTCTTTGATTTTACAAGACCATCTGATGATCTCTCCGAAATTAATTTAAATCAATATAATCTGCTTATTATTGGTAATCCAAAACCTAGAAAAAGCACAGATTTACTCTTTAAACCCTCAGAAATAAAACATATCAAGGATTATCTTAAAAAAGGGGGAAATTTATTAATAACATCTGGAGCTCGTGGCGATTATAATCTTGAGAATAACTTAGGCTCTTTAAGGGTTTTTCATAATATTACAGGAATAAGTCGATATCATTATTCAATTCTATTTCATATGACAAAAATTCATTATTCTCAAAAAAAGATAAATTTGATAATAAAAGAATTTCCAAAACATCCTATTTTTAAAAATTTTAACACTAAAGATGAAATTATCTTTGGAAAATCAACATATTTTACAATTAGTCCAAAAAAAAATGCAGAAGTTTTACTCTATTCTCCGAACAATACTGATGCTCATTTTTATTTATCAGATGAAGAAAAAACAATTAATAAAAAGCCAATTTTCATCGTAAACGAATATTTTGAAGGTAAGGTAGCAATAATAGCAACTTCTGAATTTCTTAGTAAAAATAAATTAAGCGGAATTGGAGTTGGGTCAAATAAGAAGTTTCTTTTTGGATTATTGAGTTGGTTTTTCGATCAAAATATTAGTTAATAATCATTAAATTTATTATTCAATTTTTATGGAAAAATTTTTTTTTAATCTCTCCTTTTCTAGAAAAGACACGATCTATCACGGTGATTTTATTATTAATGAAGAAAAACGGAAAAATGTCGATTTAATTGTCGGATATGGAACTTTCATAACAAATAAAATGTTTAAATTTTCAAAAGATGTCAAAATTTGTTTCGTTCCTAAGTGTCGAAGAATTTACATACCATCAGAACATTTTCCATTTGCTTTGGAAGATCCTTCAAAAGATGGTTTTTTTGCTCTTCTATTTAAAGTAGAACATAAAGAATTCAAGCGCTTGGATTTTTATGAGGGTGTTGATGCAGGATTATTTTATAGAAAAAAAATCTCAATCCTGGTAAAAAAAGACTTGAAAAATTATGTCAAAAAACAAGCATTTATATATCTCCCAACAGAACAATCTATTTCTGACCATAATTTAACATTAGATTGCGATAAAGAAGATGGATGGATTGAAAAAATTCGTGCAAATCCAGAAGTTTGTGAGAAATTCCCAGAATTATTAGAAAAAAATGGAGATAATATTCTTAATTTCACTAATTTAAATTAAGATACGCCTAATGTGGTTTGCAATTTCTGATGGATATTTTGAATATCATTATCGAGCAAATCTGCTTGTTCATCGCTCAACATTTCTTCTTCATCTTG
>JAUWPK010000240.1 GCA_030611625.1 Promethearchaeum sp.
ATCCCTTATATTACCATACAAATGGCAGATAATTGTGCAAAAGAGTGGAAGGAAAAATTTCCTCACAAAAAAATAAGTTTTATATTTATGGTAGAAGTGATTGTTTCTATTTTTATTATTATAATTGCAGGTATTTTTGACCATTTATCAATTGATGTCATAGGGCTTCTTCTAATTATATCCGAAACGATAAGTTTTATTTTTTTCTTAATGTTATATTTTAAATGGAAAAAACGTATTCAAGCCCGATTTATAGAATTCTTTAAGAATACTGGTATTATTTTACCAGAAGAAACGTTAAAAGAATATGCAAAATTTACGTTGAATGATAATGTAGTGAAAGCTACAAATTTTTCTCAGTGTTTCATTGCTTCTATGATCGCTTTAACTTGGTTTGGTTTTATATCCACACAGATATAAATTAAGGAATATTCTTTTTTTCATTCTTTCTTAATTCATCATTCTTTTATTGAGACATGTATCATTTAATAACCAGTTGTTCCACACATTCTATCTAATAAAGTTTTTCTTCTCATTTCTTCGCATTCTATCCAAAAATTTTTATTAGATCTTCTACTCTACTCCTTAGTTTAACTCATTAAATCATGTATTTCATTAATATCTTTGAGATGAAATTGATGATTTATGAAATGCCTATTTCCATGGAGTTAGATAAAAAATATCTAAAATTTCAACTATGGGCCATTGACGCAGCCAGGTAGCGTGTCGGGCTTTTAAGAATGTGAGATTAGAACTAACATTCGAAAATACCCGCAAGTCGGGGGTCCGAATCCCCTATGGCCCGCAAATTTTATTTTATTATCAAAATAAGTCTTTAGTCAATTCTTGAATTATATGATTGCGAATATCTTTCAATTTATCTGCATTAATTTCAGAAGCATTGGATAGAGAATTAATTTCTTGGGAAAAAATTTGTTCTAATTTCTGGCGATCCATAAAAATATGCTTAAATTCTTCTTTAAAGATTAAAGTAAACAAAAAATATGCCGAACCGTTTGATCGACTACTTTTTTGAGTTGAATCTTTGATAATGCAAGTATAAATCATTGCTCGTAAATTCTCTTTTCCAAAAGGAAGGAGACCAAATAGTCCTTCATGATATCTCTGACCTTGACCTAAAGCTGAAGCATATAGAATTGCACTCATTAATAATTCGGTATGCCAACGTTTGTCCTCAGGATCAAGATTGACAGCTAAGACAACACAGGGTCCCACAATTTCATCAAATTTGAATAAGACCAAGTATATATTATCTAAATCATCCGATTTAAGATTTTTCTGAGTGAATGTGGAGGTTGTGTTCTTAATTTCGTCGATAGCCATCTGAAGAAAGAAAGAGTTTGAAGCTGATTTTTCAGATTTGTCCCTTTTTGCATCAATTTGTCCTAAAGCAAAGGTATAGGAATTTTTTGATGTACGGATTAAATGTGGAATACCGAAACGTTCTGCCAAGGAAATTGCTTCATCAAAAGTTTCTTTCACTTTAATTAATTCTTTCTTGATACCAAATATAATTCCTCGAATGATTAAAGTAGTGATTAATTTAGGTATTAAGTTTTTTTCACGAGCAAATTTGATTGCTTTAGAATTATATTGAATTGCTAAATCATAATTAATGGATTTTGAATTTGTTTTAAATTTTAATAAATAAGT
Source organism: Promethearchaeum sp. (assembly GCA_030611625.1). Taxonomy (GTDB): domain Archaea; phylum Asgardarchaeota; class Lokiarchaeia; order Sigyniarchaeales; family Promethearchaeaceae; genus Promethearchaeum. The sequence goes on from JAUWPK010000240.1 coordinate 1,675, forward strand.
GAGGGTTAATAAGTGTAAAGAATTTATTTGTAAGATTAAGTTATGCTTTGATTCAGCAATCCAATGTGCTCTAATTAAATTCATTTCGGCATCTTCTAACCGATGTAAAACCAATTCAATCCGCGCTTTTTGTATTAACACTTTTGCGTAATCAATTTCTGATTTTCGCATCCAAGAATTTTTATCCGCTTCTTTTAGATGTTTATAAGCTTGTTCAAAATCCTTATTTCCTAAATGAATCTCTGAGAGAGATGTAAGAACATCAACAATTGTATCAGTAATATGAAATTTTAATATTATATCAAGACATTCTTTTAAAATTTTATGAGCTTTAACTGTGTTTCCTTTTAACAACCAGAAAAGGGAGTATCTATATAATATTTGCACTTGTGCTTTTGGATCAAATTCATTTTGGGAATAAAGTAATGCCTTTTCAAAATTTTTTTGTGCTAATTGCAGATTACCAATATTTACTAAATAATTTGCGTAATTCCCTGCCAGATATGCTATATTTCTTAAATTATGATCTTCTTCTGCAATAGCAATACCTTCATTGTAGGATTCTTCTGCTTTTTTCATTTCACCAACTAAGTAATAAATATCTAAAAGATTGGCCAATGTAACGCAAATTCCACTTGAATATGATATTTCTTTACTTAATTCGAGAGCTTTTTCATAACTGGATATGGTCTTATCCAAATCACCTTTTGCTTCGTGCAGAATTCCTAAATTATTATATAAACGTGCTTTTTCAAGCGTACTAATTTTGTTATCATGGGATTTATCAAGGTTTATTTGAAAATGCTGTAATGCTTCATCTAATTGCCCATTAAAATAGAAGGCAAGTGCCATAGTAGTTCTTACTTCAAATTCTTCTTCTCTTTTTTTTAGTTTTTGAAACAATTCTAAAACATCTTTGCATATCTGAATAGCTTTATCAAAGTGTCCTAAATGAATCTCGAGATTTCCCATTTTATTTAATGCATATGCTAATTCATTCTGAAAACCTTCATCTTGTGCAGTTTTTATTGCTTCATTTAGCAATACTCTTGATTTTTCGTTTTCTCCTTCTGCCATATATATACTTCCCAATTTTGTTTTACATTTGGTTTGTAGCAGTGGGGACAAATTTAGGGTAAGTAATTGTAGAAATTTTTTTTTTGCCTTCGGAGAATTTGAGATTATTAACTTTTCTGCTTCTTGGAATAAAATAGAGAAATCTTCAGATGATAAAGGCATAAGAAGAATTTTTTTTTTGAGATATTTATGTGTTTGCTTCTGTTTGGAATTTAATAAGGAATTTCTATATATTTTTAGCGATTTAAAAATAGATTTTTTAATTTCCTTTTTAGATAAAATTTAAAAAAATCCTGGATGATGTAGTGCAATTGAGTAAAATATTTCCATTTAAATCTGATATATTTGATTAAAAAAAGGATAACTTCTTATTTTTTTATAGCACAAACTCTAAAATAATTAGGGGCAGTCTCTTTTTCCGTAATATCACACCCATTTTTTTCTAACATTCGAATAACATTGTCAATAGCATTGCAAAAATCCCCTTCTATTTTAATTGTCTGTCCCTTTTCCATCTTTATAGCGGCTTTTCTTGTCATAGCTGCTGGTATTGGGCAAACTTTATTGTATGTCTCTAATTTTATATCAGCCATTATTCGTCCTCCAAAAAATAGACTTAAAAGAATAGCTGCTTGTCACTTTGTTTAGTCCATTCAACCGCCATTTCCATTGTTCCTATCTGTATTCCATCAATTAATTCTGCTTGATCAACTCCTCGGGCTTTCATACAAACACCACAAGAAGCGATTTCAAAATTTTCTTCATCAAAACAATTTTGAATCCATTCCTGAATATTGTAAATATTAGAAGGGTTTTGATTTTTTTTCAGTGCAAATATTCCATCTTCAAAAAAAAACATTTTCACTTTATTTTCATCTAATAATGCAGTATATGCAAATCTTAAAGCAGTATAAGGCCGTTCTGTAGTATAAGCCCCGGTACCAACAAATATTGTAATTAGAACCATTAATATCGCCGTGTTGACAAATTATACTCAAATAAATTATAATTATTTAATGAGTTTTTACTTTAAAGACCTTTCCACAATATTATATTTTTTATTTCCTTATTAGAAGATATTTAAAACTCGACCAGAATATAGATAATTAGGTGATTAAAATAAGCAAATTCTGTCAAAATTGTGGAGATCCATTAGAACCTAATTCAAAATTTTGTGAAAAATGTGGGACTCCAGTAGAGCTGCCTTCTCAATCACGACCTGTTTATACTCAACCTCCGCCAGTTTATACTCAACAACGCCCAAATTACAATCAACCATATGTACCTACAAATGCATCTAATCAAAATCTATCAGTTTCACCAAAATCACAAGGAATATTGATTATACTTTGGTTTTTCGGTGGATTTTTTGGCTTACATTATTTTTATGCAGGTCGTATTGGTATGGGGCTTCTTTATTTTTGTACTGTGGGACTCTTTGGACTCGGATGGTTAGTTGATATTTGTTCGATCTTGGGTGGAACTTTTAGAGATGAACATGGAAGACCAATCAAGAATTAATTTTTAATGATTAATTCCTTATTTTTTATTTTCTATTTTAATCGATCAATATTATTACACTCGAAAAACCGGGGATCATTCCATCAAAATCAACCAAATTCTTTCCTTTTAATTTCTTGAGAATTAAACGGACTCCTTCAAATTCATCAGCACAAATATCTTGTAATTTCTTGTAAGAAATTGATTTTCCATTTTCCCCTGATTCTTTAATAGCCTTTAGAATGAATTTTTCTTCATTTGAAAGATTTTCGTGATTATCTTGCATAATATAAAGATTAATTTATTCTAAATAAAGATTTATCGGTGAATGTGTGAATACTAAAAGCAGAATAAAAAAAAAATCAGAATTAATCGATTTTCAGAATTCCAAAATTCCTTCATTTTTATATCTTGTTAATTCTTTGAGGGTGCGTTGATGGTATCTGTGGTTTAAAGGGTATAATTCTAATGCTTCTTTAATGAGTTCTTGAGCTAATTCGATTTCTCCAGATTTATAGTAAAATCGAGCAGATAAGCGGAGAGAAAAAGCTTTAACATCTGGATTTTTGGATCTTTCGGCCATATCCTTCATTAAATCAACGTGGGATTGCCATTGGGTAAAATTTTGCACGGAGGTCATAATCATCAAATTGAGAAATTCTAAATTATTCGTCCTTTTTCAGAATAAAAAAAATGGATATCATCCAGATATTATCCAAAGAAAGTTGAGTAAAATGAGTTTAATAAGGGAAACCTTGTGTTGGTTTTCTAAATTATTTATGTCGGCCGATTCATATTAATCATTTTTTTTGGATCACAATAAATCCCGATATTGCAGATGGTAGGAAAAGTTAATTTTTTGAGCGAAGAAAATCTTTTCAATTACGATCAAGATATGAATTCGTTAAAATGGGTTGCTCGGCTTCATCTGCGATATCCCTTTAGAACTTTCTATGTTTTAATTGGGGGTATGATTGAAATTTTATTATTCCTTGTACCAATTTCCATTACGGCAAATGTGATTGAAATTTCAATTGAAGGAGGAGGAATAGCAAATGCTAAAGGGCAACTCTGGTTTCTATTAGGATTAGCATTTGTGCAAGCTTTTTTATATTTTTCAGTCTCCTTTCTAAATGAAGTTCTAGCACACAGGGTAACAACTGATATTACACAAGAATTATTTGAATCTCTTCAATATAGAAGTTTAACGTATCATGATTCAAAGGATGTTGGAAATATCATGGCCCGTGCAACAGGGGATACTCGGACAATAAATATCGCGATCTCACCTGCAGTAAGAATAATCATCAATATTACAATTGTTTGGATTGTTGCATTCATCATCACTATAACAATCCATTATATTCTAGCTCTGATCACTGTAATAGTATTCATTATTTTTGTAATTACAACTCTAATCTACAGCATTAAAATTCTCCCTTTGAGTGTTACAACAAGAGAAAATTTTGCCGAAATTTCCGAGGTCATAAACAGTAGTTTAACTGGTGTTCGGGAGATCAAATCTTTTGTTGCTACTCCTTGGTCAAAGAAGAAGCTTTTAAAGACTGCAATTAAATATCAAAAAAATGTAATAAAAGAACAAACAAAGAGTGCTTGGTTCTATCCGATTTTTGTTGTAACATTTTATGCTGCCTTAATGATTGTTTTAAGCCTATATTTTGTATACAAAGGTTTATTTGATGTAAGTATAAAGGATGTTGTTCTAATCGCAGGATTTGTATCTTTTCTAACT
>JAUWPK010000083.1 GCA_030611625.1 Promethearchaeum sp.
AAATTTTGAAGATCAAATGGATTGCGATCAATAAAATCGCCCAAAAAAACAACTTTAATCTTTGAATTAACTTGAAAAGCCTTGATAAGATAATCTATAATTTGGTATGTATCAATAAAACTTCCATGAGTGTCACCAATAAAATAATAAGTAGAATTTGAAGGATTTTCGTCTCTGATAAATTTATTATAAACACCTCGTGAATATTTGCTCTTTAACAGTTCCATAGCCATTGAGAATAGTGTGAAATAATTTTCAAGAAGATCATTTGGTTCATTCTTAAAATATCGTTCAGGATTTAATCCTGCTCCAGCAAAATATCGAAAAAACCATTGCCAAACAAAATCTGGTCTTTCTTGACGCGCAATTGAATACAAAATATCACGTAACTCATTTGGATTATGATTTGAAGTAGGTTCACTCATTTTTTATCCTTTTTTATCCATTTTTATTTACAATTTTAAAAGAAATTCTGTAAGTTTTACCATCCGGGGCAACAAACGGAATTTCGATGATAGTTTTACCAATATTAGCATCGGATAATTGAATAACAACATTATCTAAACCTTTAATTGGAACATTATTGTAAACCTGTCGGTTAGTTGAAGTTAAATTCGAAATAAATGATCCCAATATTGAATAATTATCGCGAATATAAGCATAATTTTCCTTCAATATATAATTCCAATGAATATTTTCCCTCAGATGTAGGAATTAGTGCACTAAAAAGATGACCGTCCATTTCACGATTTTTCCCAGCCTCGATGACTTCATCTCTTCCAATTTTTATGACTTTTTTTTCTGTTAATGGAATAAAAGCATTATTATAATCACAAAATAAAAACAATTGGGATTGCATTTCATCTTCTGTACCATATTTTTCGTATCTTAATGTAGAATCGTGCAAAAATTTCAAAGCATCATAGACTTTGACCATGTTTTCCATCCGATCTGCAGGTTCATATTGGGTACAAAATTCAACTAACCTTGAAAATTCTGGAGGCAGTTCGGGATAATAATCTCCAGGATGAAGAACAAAATCCTCATTTGTTGCAGCTGCACTGGCATAATGTCCTCCACTAAATAAATAAAACATCATATGTCCAAACATATAAATATCAGATGCTGCAATAGGTTCAAATCCTGCCATTATTTCTGGAGGTGTCCCTCTATTCCTTATCCCCGTAGCTTCTGGTGCAGATGTTACATAATATGGTTTTCGGGGTTTATACATATTCTCTACTCCTACTTCTTTCGCAACCCCCCAATCAATAATAACCGGGGTAAATTCTTCCGAATATCTTTTTTTTATTATTATTGTATTTTGAACTGTAAGATCACGGTGAACTATTCCTTTTTGATGTACGTAATACATATGTCGTGCAATTGGCATTAATATATCTTTAATCAACAATCGTAATTCTTTGATATTTAATTGCCCTAAATTTTTATAACGTTCTGTATACCATTTATCTAAAGAAACTCCATCGATGTATTCAAGAAAAATATAGTATTCTGGTATTGGAAATTGTTCCAGTTTTAGGGATCCTAGAAGATGCATGGAAGATTCAGGAGAACTACTCTGAATTTCGGTAATTTCGGTTTCTCTAACCCAATATTTATTACAAAAATTTGATCCTGATTCAGAGTCGTGATAGCGAGTATAGAAAAACTCTTTTAATGCAACCATTTTTTTTGTATTAATATTTCGTGCCATATGCACTGCTCCCATACCCCCAATTCCAATTTTTGCCGTGATTTCATGAATGACATTGTCCAATTTTAAACGATCTCCAATTTGTATTCCAGGATGATCTTTTATTTGAGATATTGTTGGTAGTGATTTTACCTTTGGTCTAGGGGTAGAAGTAGGAAAAGGTTGAAATGTTTCTAAAACATCTTCGGAAATCTTATCCTTTGATACAACTTCTGAAGGAAAGGGGTGAAAATTATCGACAAATGGTTTTTTCACTTCATCGGGTTTTTTAATTAATTCCCTTCTTTTCGGAGCTGGAGGATGAACTTCTTTCAATGTTTTAATTATGGATTTTCCAATATCTTTCCTTGGTGATGGGGGTAATTTTGGTTGAACTGCAATTGGGGATGAACTTGTGCCTCGCTTTCTTAATTGAATTAATTTAATTGACCCCTTACATGTGGAGGATTGACATTTTAATGCTTTTTCTCCATGTAATTTTGTAAATGCTCGCTTGTTCTGAGTTAATCCACATTTTTTGCATCTAAGTATAAATCTACCACCAGTTGGGTTCAAATTTGCATTGCCACAACTATTACATGAATTTGAACTGCCGTGTTCAAATAAGAATAAATTCTTACATTTAGTACATTGATAAAATTGCTTTTCATTGGTTGACATTGCCTAACTTATAATTATTCTATTAACTAAAAAATGTGTTTCCAAAAGTTATTTTTATTTCTGAAAATAATATATAATAATCATGGAAAAAGAAGAAAAAGAAGAATCAGTTTTGACAAAGAAGGAATTTATAAAAGTCCTTGCCGGCTCATTTAAACCTCAATTGATGAACGACAATGAGGCTCCCCTTGATGAATTAGTTCATCCTCTTTCATACTCTTTAGATACTAAAAAACATCCTGATATGCAAGCAGTTCCTATGGCTTATAAATATCAACGAAATTTTAAGAAACTGTTTGATGAACTTAAAAGAACTTAAAAAATATAAAACAAGGAGATTAAATTTATATATGCAATTATTTTTTTTAGGAGTAAGTGCAGCTACGCCAACTCAAGATAGAAATCTTTCTTCATTTGCTCTTAGATTGGATTCAGGTGAGATACTACTTTTTGATGCTGGTGAAGATGTTCAACGTAGATTTGAAGCTGCGAAATTGAAATTCAACACACCAACTACGATTTTAATAAGCCACCTTCACGGAGATCACATTTTGGGCCTCGCAGGCCTTTTGTTTAGATTTCATTTAAATGAAAGAACAGCCCCACTTAGGATAATTGGTCCTTATGGAATCGCCTCCTTCTTACTATCACATTACCATTTCGTCGGGTTAAAAGCAATAAAATATCCTTTGACATTGATCGAAGTGCAGTATCCAAAGATTGACACACTACCGGACCAGATGATGCTCACTCACTATAACTATTTTTTATCTGAAAATATTCACCGTCATGTTATTCAACATTCATTTAATGATATTTTTGTTAACAAAGATTACAGAATTAAAGGAATGTGGATGGATCACAGTGTTCCTACCTTGGGTTTTCGATTTGAAGAAGCAGATTTAGATGGTAAATTTGATCCAGATAGAGCGCTTGAATTAAAAATTCCAAAGGGTAGACTTTGGGGTATAATGCAAGATGGTCAAAATATTGAATTAAACGGCCTCACCATAGATCCGGTAAAAGAACGAGTAGTTACTGAAAAACGACCTGGGCGTATAATTGCATATAGCGCCGATACTGCTGTTTGTCCCGAGCTTATTGAATTGGCAAAAAATGCCACAGTTTTTGTGTGTGAATCCACCTATGCATATTTAGATGAAGATCTCGCTAAAGAGAAGCTCCATTTATCTTCAAAGATGGCAGCTGAAGCAGCTAAGGAAGCTAATGTTAAACAACTAATTTTAACCCACTTCTCAAGTCGGTATAAAAATATTGGTACTTTAGAGGAAGAAGCCAAGGAGATATTCCAAAATACAAGAGCCGCGAAAGATCTGATGACTTTTGAAATTAAATTAGATTAATAGATAGATTTAAATTTTTTTTTAGAGAAGATTTTATATGAAAAAAAGGACGTCTTATATACTTTCAATTATTACCATGATTTTCTGGGGAACAGCATTTCCATTCTCTAAATATATAATTGATAAATCAATAAATCCGATTGTTTTTCTCGCTTTACGAATGTCTTTTGCATTATTGTTTTGTTTTGGATATACTATATCTACAAAACAAGTCAAAAAATGGTTTTTCATGTTCAAGCGTAATTTCTGGCATCTATTAATACTGGGGATGATATTATATGCTTCTTCATATATCATTCAGTATTTTGGTGTGAGTTATACGACTGCAATTAATCAAACAATTATCAGTAATACCACAACTTTTTTTGTTGTATTTTTCAATTTCATCCTTTATCACCACAAACCTACAAAAATCTTTGTAATCAGCATGATAACAGGATTTTTAGGAATTCTTCTTATTATGTTGAACGATAACTTACAAATCTCTTCGACAACAATAATTGGAGATTTATTAACACTTCTTTCATTTTTTATATGGGCATTGTATGTTGTTTTCAACCGCAATATTAGCATAAAAGAAAACCCTCAATTTGTAACTTTATCAGTTTTTATTTGGGTATGCTTCCTATTAGTTCCTTTATCCTTTGGATTCGGGATGGTTGAACAAGTTAAACTTCTGAGCATTTTAGATTGGGGTGTTATTGCATATTTGGGAATAATTTGTAGCGGATTATCAACTTTGTTTTATACAATTGCCCTTTCCAATGAAGAAATTCCCTCTGAAAATCTTGCATTAATTGGTTTTCTAATTCCAGTAATTGGGATATTCACTAGTGTTCTTCTTCTTCCAGATGAAGAGATCAATTTACGTATCATTGTGGGCTGCATCATCGTAATAATTTCTGTTTTTATCATCGAATCTAAAAAACAAGAAAAATTGGAGATTTGAGCTGTTTTTCCGTTAAAGGATAAAAGAGATGAATATATTTCTTATTTAGATTTAACAAATTTGAAGAAATAGTAGAAATAGATTAGAATAATAAAGAAGTTAAAAAAATTAAATAAATTAATTTGATTTAATATCCGCCAGCAATTCGTGGGAGAATAACTATTTCTGAGTTTGTTTCGATTTTGTCATTTAGATCAACCTTTTTGCCGTTTACAAGGATTGCAAAGAATTTTGATTCCAATTTGAGATCTTTGAGTAAATCTGAGACAGTTCTAGATGTTTTAACACGGTAGCTTTTTAGACTCCCTGTTGATTGCATTTTTTGTAAGTGTTCCATAATTTTTTTCACCTAATGATGTATTTTACTAATTAATTAAATATATTTTACAAATTAAAATGTGTGGATTTAATATATTAAATTTTAGATATAAAATACAAAATTTTTTGATTAAACTCATATTGTTTTCATTAAGAATCGATCATATTGATGGAATATGGAAGAAGATTTCATTTTTGAAGAGCAAGAAGAACTAATTTTATTTGTTAAAAATCACATAGGTGAAATTCAAAAAGCTAGTACCCAAGAGCGAAAAGATCTGAAATTATATGATTTTTTATCAAAACTATTTAATTTTTCAGACAATCTCGCCAAAAGGGGTGATTATTACGAAGCCGCAGGGCGATTATTTATTGCGGCTTATTATTTAGAAGAATACCATCCTCAAGAATCTCGAGATATATATCAAAAAGCCATCGAATATTATATCTTAAGTTTAAATAAAAAAATCAAACAAGGTTCAATTCAAGATGCAACTAATGTATCTTTGAAAATCGCCAATATTTTTATCAAAAAATTGCAAAATCATCAAGAAGAATTAAAATATATTCAGAAAGCGGTTGAATTAATACAAAATCAGATCGAAATCCTACAAGTCAGCGGGAATTTTCGGGATCTCTGTGGTAAATATCAAACTCTTTCAATTTTATATGAAAAAATGAACAATTTTCCAAATGTAATTTCTTCAGCAGAAACCGCTATAAATATTGGTAAAAATATTAAAGATTACTCTATCATTGCAAACTCATACAATATATTGAAATTAGCATACGAAGATATGCAAAACTCAAAGGAATCGCAGAATATTACATATAAAGCTCTTGATTTTTTTTCAAAGGAAGCATCAGAAAATGAAGCAAAACAAGAATATATTCTCCTTTCCCAGATATATCAAATTATAAAAAATCTACATGGTAATTTAAATAACCAAGAAAAATTTCTACAATTCTCACGAAAAGAAGCAGGAGTTTATGTTGAACTGGCAAAAGAAGGATTAATAAACAATTTAGAAATGACACAAATTGCTTCTTATTATCGCGGTGCTGCTTTATGTTACAAAGAATCTTCTAAATTCTCTTTGGATAGTGCTAGCTGTTTTTATGCTGCAGGGAACTATTATCTTGAAGCTAAAAAATATAATGAAGCTTCTTCTAATTATGAAGATGCTGCAAAAACGTTTGAGGGCCTTAAAAAACATATAAAAGCTTATGATTTATATATTCTTGCTGGAAAGAATGCTCTAAAAACTAATAATCTTAAATCTGCTATTCTAAATTATATTTCTGCTGAATCTTTAATAAAATTCATTGGTGTTGACCCTATAAATATCCTTACCAAATTGGTAAAATTTCTTAAAATTCTTGCAAATAATGAAGAAAATTCAGAAAATCATTATGTTGCAGGGAGTTTGTTCATAGAAGCTGCCTTTTATACTAAAAAACAATCCAAAAATAACTCAGATATAATGAAAAATTATCTAGAATTAGCTCAAAAGAATTATTGGATTGCCGCAACCTCTGAAAATGAAATCGGAAAGAAATCAATGAAAACTTATACATTTGGCCTTGTGTGTGTTATATGTAAGTTTTTAGGGATGGAAGATAAGTCAAATGAAGCATTTGAGAATATGAAATCCATGAATTCAAAAAATAGTGTAAAATATTCGAATTTATGTGGAGATATTATTAAATGCATAGATAGTGATGAACCGTTTTTAATCTCTAATTTAGATCCAAATACAATTAAATTATTGAATCATGAAAACTCCTCTGAGTTAAAAAAGCTGTTTGAAATAATTTGTGGCATACCTTTTGATAATTAAAATCTAAATTTTAAAACCCCTTGCTTCTAAAGATATTGCAAGGTTAGTCGAATAGTCCATAATTCCTAAAATCGTTGGAATAATAATCGGTTTTAAGTTAGTTAATCTGAGTTTATATCCTCTGGATTTCTGTATAACTAATACTTCTCTAATTTTATTTAAGGTGATTGGCAGAAAGGAGATTGCAATACTAATTGAAAATGCAATATATCCTGGAACTTTCAAGGTTTTAAGTCCGATTATTAATTCAAAGGGAGGAGTAGTTGCATAAAATATAAATGCTTGAAGAGAAATTATGGAAATGGTTAAAAAGTAATCAAGTAGATGTAAAAATGCTTGGATCCAAGAAAATTCGATAAAATAGAACAGGAAATAAAATCCGATAAAATTTATTAATAAAAATTTAATGAAACCTTTCAATTGCTGAAATTTCAGACGAATAATAACAGCCAACGCAATTTCGAATAATAAAAATCCCCATCGATAATCATAAAATAATGGAAGGAAGGAAAATGTAGTGAAGACGATTAATATCGCTAATTTTATGGCTGGATGAATCCCATACTTATATTGACTTTCTTTCTTCATAAGTAAGACCATCTCCAACTTGTTTTTTCGTACATAATTTCCTTCTTTGATACCTTTTCTATTGAATTATGGTTAAAGAATAATATTTTATCACACAATTCACCAATTAGCCAAGGATCATTACTGGCAATAAGAATAGTTGTTTTTTCACCTTGATTTAGTTCAGTTAACCATCTTAAAAGACGCATTTTATTCGGAGGATCTAAATAAACTGCTGGTTCATCTAAGATTAAGATATTTGGGTTTAGAGCCATGATTGAAGCTAAGATAACGCGTTGTTTCTGTCCTGCTGATAAGTTCATCGGAGATTTATCTGATAAATCTTCAATTTTAAGTTTCTTCATGGCTTGGATCGCCAACGAAGGATCCATTTTTAGATTTTTTAAACCAAATTCAATCTCTTCTTTGACTGTATTGCTAAACAACTGCGCGTTTAAATTTTGAAAAACCATTCCAACCGAGCGCGCAATCGTTGAAATTTTCAATTTTTTAATATTCAAACCATTTATCGTAACGGATCCCTCTAATTTTCCACGAATTGAATGAGGGATTATACCTTTTAGAATATAAAATAAAGTGGTTTTCCCTATTCCTGAAGGACCTGCAATACCAAGAATCTCACCTTTATTTACAGTGAAATTTGCATCTTTAATTATCCAATTGTCGGATTTATAGGCAAATGAAAGATTTTCTATTTCAATAATTGGGTTATAGTCTTCTTCATTCATTTAATTTTCGCCGATTTCTAATTTTCTTATTGATAATTCGTAAATCTCTCATATACAGAGGTTTTTTTAATTTGCAGAAACAATTGGTATCCGATAATACAAGCAATTAAGACAGGAATTGCAGAAATTAATCCACAAATAATAGCAAATTTGATCAATTCAAAATTAAATTCTGTTATTGGTAAATTTAAAATTCCAGACAAATCAATCCATCCGTTTCCCATAGCAAATTGTTGGGTTCCTTCTTTTAACATGCTGCTCATTGCTTCGACAATTGGTAAATTCCATAATTGCCATATAATAAACGTCGGTAGCCACCAAATAATTGCTCCAAGAATGGCACCTATTCCAATTTTCAGAGATTTTTTTCTAAATAGAAAGGCACAATCTAAGAGAACTCCAATAATCAATCCCAAAAAAAACTTAAAAATACCTGCTATTCCTCCCCAAAAAGGTAACGGTGCAGAAATTGCTCCGAAAACGATCATATAAACCGTTAATGTCCCAAATTTATCAACACTAAATCGAGTAAGTGAAATGAAAAGGAAGTTGAGCGGGACCATTATTAGCAAACCTGCTACAATGTGGGTTGTTAAAGCAATAAAACCAGGGCTTACAAGAAGATCAAGTCCAACATTAGCTGAAGCCATCAAAGAAATGAAAATTATCTGTGGTAGACTAAATTTTTTTTGTTGTTCATTCTCAGACATAAGAAATAAATCATGAAATGTTTGATAAATAAAAAATCAAGTGGAAGAACTAAACCCTTCTCACTCTAAATTATTGATTCGATAGAAATTCATGAATGCTTGCAGCTGCTTTCTTTCCTGCACCCATTGCACTGATTACTGTCGCACTACCAGTTACTATATCTCCACCTGCGAAAATATCAGGAATTGAAACAGATTGGCCAATCTCATTAACTTCTATATAACCCCATTTATTAAGTTTCAATCCTTCTGTCTTTTTGGTCAAAAGAGGATTTGCTTTCGCACCAATTGCCATGATACAGAGATCTACATCTAATATATATTCTGTTCCTGGTTGAGCAATAGGTCTTCGGCGACCAGATGCATCGGGTTCTCCCAATTCCATCTTCAATACTTCTATCGCTTTAACAAACCCCTCATCATCTCCAATAATTTTTGTTGGATTTCGTAGGAAATGGAATTCAACCCCTTCTTCAACTGCATGTTCATACTCTTCGCGACGTGCTGGGATTTCGTTTTCGCTTCTTCTGTAAACAATCATAGATTTTTCTGCTCCAAGTCGCAGAGCTGTTCGTGCAGAATCCATAGCAACATTTCCCCCACCGAAAACAGCTACATTTTTTCCGAGATCAACCATTGTATCATAATTTGGATCATAAGCTTTCATCAAATTAACTCTGGTTAAGAATTCGTTAGCAGAAAGAACCCCATTCAATTCAGTTCCAGGTATATTAAGAAATACTGGCAATCCTGCCCCAACCCCTATAAAGAACGCTTTAAATCCCATCTCTCTAAGATCTTCAATCTTAAATATTTGACCGATCACACGATTTACTTCAATTTTAACTCCGCAAGCTTTCAATTTATCAATCTCTTTTTTAACAATCGCTTTTGGGAGCCTGAATTCTGGAATTCCGTAAACTAAAACACCACCAGTTTTATGAAAAGCTTCAAATATTGTTACTGAATATCCTAAATTTGCCAATTCGCCCGCACAAGTTAATCCTGCTGGACCTGCACCGATTATTGCTACCTTGATTTTTTCCGGTTCATCATCTTCACAAAAGGCATCTTCAGGAAGAATTTCTTCTGGGTTAGCTAAATCCCAATCCGCAACAAATCTTTCTAAACGGCCTATTCCTACCGGCTTAGAATCTTTAATTTTTCCCAACGTGCAATACATTTCACATTGAGTTTCCTGCGGACAAACTCGACCACAAATTGCTGGTAATACATTTGTTTCTTTGATTTTTTTTAAGGCACCACGATAATCTTTTTCAAGAATCAATGCAATAAATTCGGGAATAGCTACTTCAACAGGGCATCCTTTAACACAAGCGCGATTTTTACATTGCATACATCTTTTAGCTTCTGCCAGAGCCATTTCTTCTGTAAACCCTAATGCTACTTCTTCAAAATTGTGAGCTCTAATTTTTGCATCTTGGTGGGGCATTGGTGTTCGTTCTTTAATTATTTCTACTTTTGGCATGATTCTAACCTTCTATTTCCTTTTCTTCACAAAATTTATTAATTGCACGACATTCTTCATTATATTTTTCTAATCGAATCTTTTCGACCCGAACAAATCTAGTATTGCGCTTTAGTAAATTATCAAAATCAACGTCATGTCCATCAACATCTGGGCCATCTACGCACGCAAATT
>JAUWPK010000310.1 GCA_030611625.1 Promethearchaeum sp.
TAACATCAATGATGGAGGATCTGTTTTGAGTGTTTTTGTTTCTGGAAATTACGCTTTTGTAGCTAATGATGACGAGGGAATGAAAATAATTGATATTTCGACTCCTACTTCACCTACCAAAGACGGTCAATTCAATGACGGAGGCTTTGCTCGTGATGTTTGCGTAAATGGTTCATATGCTTACGTGGCTGATGAAGGCAACGGTTTAGTAATAGTTGATATTTCTGACCCTTTTAATCCCGTAAAAGTTGGGCAAGTTAGTGACGGAGGATCAGGGTATGCTTATGGTGTTGATGTTTCTGGGGCTTATGTTTACGTCGCAAATGGATATGAAGGTTTATCGATTATTGATATATCCAACCCGATCACCCCTGTCGAAGTGGGGCGATTTTATGATGGTGGAGACGCACATGACGTTTATATTTCTGGTCAGTATGCTTATGTAGCGGATTACGAAGATGGTTTAGAGATAATTGATATATCTGATCCAACCGCTCCGGTGGAAGTGGGCCAAATCTACGATGATGAAAAGGCATGTGGCGTTTTTGTTTCAGGGTTGTATGCGTACGTAGCAGATGGTTATGATGGGTTAGAAATTATCAATATTTCCGACCCTACCACCCCCGTGGAAGTTGGACAATTCAATGATGATAATGGATTTGCATCTGATGTATTTGTGTCTGGAAACTATGCTTACGTGGCGGATGGCGACGATAGTTTAGAGATTATTGATATTTCCGATCCGACTACTCCGGTAGAAGTGTGGCAATTAGATGATAGAGGGACTGTATTTGGAGTATTTGTATTGGGATCGTATGCCTATGTAGCAAAGGTTTTTGGTTTAACGATTCTAGATATTTCCACTCCAACCGCTCCAGTGAAAGTAAAACATTTCAATGACTGTGGACCTTTAGCTGACGTTTACGTCTCTGGAAACTATGCCTATACCTCGAGTTTCAGTAATGGTTTTGAAATAATAGATATTTCCGATCCGACAAATCCCGATCATGTCGGTAAATTCGATGATGGTGGAATGGCACATGGTGTTTGTGTTTCGGGATCATATGCTTATGTTGCAGATGGTTTTGATGGTTTAGAAATTTTTCACATCTCAGATAAAACCGTAGATCCTTTTGTTCGGGCTATTATCTTCATAATAGGAATTTATTCTCTCACTGTAGTTTTAATATTCTATGCTAAGTATCGCATTAATAATCCACGAAAGAAACCATCCTGTGATACCACTCGAAAAACCCCGATGAATAATATTTCTCAAGATTCGAGTCCCGCTCGGAGAGAAATCACGATAAAAATTGGAAATTTGGATGGTTTAAAGAAGAATATTGAAGAAATGCTTTCTTGGTCCTCCTGGAGTGTTGTTGGGGAGCAAGGAACGAAAAAACGTGTTAGAAATGCTCCCCCGACCGACAATTTTTGGAAACTGTGGCATAATGCCAAAAAACTACTTAAAAAATTGGGATTTACTGTATCTAAACAATATGAGCATTGGCAAGTAAATCAATGGGAAAGGCTCCAGTAAAATTAAATACGAGCCTATTTGAGAGGAAATTTCTTATTGGAAAAAATAGAAGAAAGTTATTTGTCTACCTTCATTGAACCTTCAGACTCTCTTGAAGGATGGATGAGATCTTTAGAAATTTGTGAATCTGGAATACCCGCATTTGTCGTGATCTCATAAGAAAGAAAGAAAAAGAATAGATTAAAAAGCTTTATGATTTGATAAAATATCCAACTCAAAGATAATCATTTATTAGGCAGAAATTCTATTAATTGTATAATTCGCTCTTATCCGAGAACAAAAATTTTTTTTTTGTTTCATTGGCATGTTTCAGGCTTTCTAACTTATCAAAAAAACTAATCAACTAAGTGAGCCATTATGACACGAGCCAATCGTCGCGCTTGTCGCGCATGGTCCAAATCTTCGATAGAACGATCTGGAAAATTAGCCGGATATTGTGAATTATGTGAATCGCGAACAGTTTCAAAAGGAAACGGCGTCTTCGTCTGTATTAATTGCGGACTGGAACAGCCTTTTCATCCCACAAAATAAGTAATTGTGGGTTTTTTTTCATTCTCAAACTTGGGAAATAATTTGTCATATTCATTTTATGTGGGAATTGGGATTAATAGTTTAATATGTCTATGTTCCATTTTATCCTACATATTTATATTTAAATAATAATAAATTAATTTTTATCAATCATGAGTAATAAACTCTTGAAAAAATTCCCTACGATTGCTTGTTGTGGATTAGATTGTGGTTTGTGCCCTAATTATCACACAAAAGGCCTTTCAAGATGTCCTGGATGTTTTGGTTCAGATTTTTCTAATAAGCATCCCTCATGTTCAATAATCACTTGTTGTGTCAAAAAGAAACATTTTGAAACTTGTGGGGAATGTGATGATTTTCCTTGCCAAAAATTAGAGAATTGGGATCAAGCTGATTCTTTCATTTCTCATAAGAAATCTCTTAGTAATTTAAGAGAAATAAAGAAAACAGGTTTGGAAAAATTCTTAGAACAACAAAAAAAGCGAATAGAATTTCTGGAATTTGCATTGAATGAATATAATGAAGGCCGATCGAAGAGTTTTTATTGTAGAGCATCTGCTTTATTATCCATTTCTTGTTTAGAAAGCTGTAAGAAAATACTTCAACAAAAAATAAAAAGCGAAAATATAAGAACTATTAAAGAGAAATCAAAAATATTTAAAGTTATTCTGAATAAAGGAGCGAAGGAGGAGAAAATTGACCTAAAACTCAAGAAAAAGTAAATTAAACATCAAAATATAATCTAAAAATATGATAATTATTCCTTTAGATCCTAATTTTAATTTTATTCTAAGATTTTAAAGATATTTTTCTAATCTTCTTCTTCAAAGTGTTCGAATGCTAAATCACATTTCTCAAGTTCCCCTTCCCCATCTTCGTGCATATGGATCTCTTCTCACATCTTGCGAGATCTCCCACCATGATTGGGGATGATGAATTAGATCTGACAAAAACACTACTTATGGTATGAAATATGAGATGCAGTAATTTATTTTTTTTGGCTAACATCATCAACATCATCATCATCGTTAAAAAGAATAAAAAAGATAGCAATTGATTTTATTTAATATAGAAAAGACTACTTATTTCATTAACATTACATTCGATCTACAAATTTCCTTCATCAATGATAGATTTGAGCATCATTAAAGATGGTTCCTCTTCAAAACGATGAGAATATTCAAAATTATGCCCCATTAAAATTTTTTCAGCATTTCTATAATTGATTATATACCAAACCAAGGCTTTCCAATTATAAATCCAATACTCCTGGTTAAATCGAAATAGATTTTTATTTGAAGTAATGTAAACTTCATCTTCTTCTGGTAAAATCATATATTAATTCAATCTCAAATGAGTATTTCAAATCCTATATTCTCTAAAAAACATAAGAATTAATATTTTTTCTAAAGTTTTGGTATAAAGATATTAGAAATAATGATCCTTACCCATATTTTAGTAAAAAATTTATTTTCTATTTCAATCTATAAAGATTTTATAATAATTCCACAATATTAATATTTAATAAACAAAATTATGAGAGAATTTTGAGGATTAATTTATATTTGAATAATTATAAAAGTGAAAACAAAAAATGTGGATTATAAGTGATTTATCTAAAGAAATCTCAACAGTTTCCTTTGATGATATTAAATTTTTACAGGAAAGAAAAATTAGAGAAGGACAATTCATAGAATATAAGTCAAAATTCACGAAGAATTTAGAGAAAACATTTTGTGCTTTTATGAATTCTCAAGGTGGATGGATAATTCTGGGTGTAGAAGAAAAAAATGAAATTATCACGAATATTCTTGGAGTAGAAGGAGATTTTATAGAAGATTTTCGGAAATGTTTCACAAAATTTGATCCTTATCCGTATTTTGATATAGAAGATTTAATTAAAGAAATTCCACTTGAAAATGGTAGAAAATTATATGTTATCAAAATTATTTCCATGAAGAATTCTGTAAAATATATGGGCATTCATTACTTACGTTTTGATGCTCAAACAATCCCATTGATGAAAGATTCAGAAATTAGTAAATTGAAAAAAATAAAAGGAGAATTAGATATTTTAGGAAGAGAAATAATTCGTTATAGCAAGATACCAAAAAAAGATTATAATCAATTTATAGGGAGAGAAATGGTTTATAAA
>JAUWPK010000307.1 GCA_030611625.1 Promethearchaeum sp.
ATGGGTTTGTGGGGAAGTATTTAATTAAAGAATTTCGAGATCATAATTTTGATGTTAAAGGTCTTGATATTGTTGATAAACCTGGTGTTGATATTGTTTGTGATCTTAACAATTTAAGGAAAATCAACCAAATCTATAATGAATTAAATCCTTCATGCATTGTTCATACTGCAAAAATTGCTAAAGGCGCAGATTATTGTGAAGAAAATTTAAAAGAATCATACAATGGAAATTTTTTAACAACGGTCAATCTTGTAAAAGTATTATTAAATTCAAACACAAAATTCATAAATATATCTTCAGATTATGTTTTTGACGGCATAAAAGGGGATTATGATGAAAAAGATTTTCCTTACCCAATAAACTATTATGGTATCAATAAGCTTATGGGAGAGGAAGTCGTTAAACTACTAAAAAATCATTTAAACTTACGTCCAACTGTAATTTTTGGATATCATGAAACAGGAATGAATTTTTTCATGCAACTTTTCCGAAATTTAAAAAATGGCAAGCAAATGACAATCCCAATTGATCAAATAAGTAATCCCACTTATATCCATACCTTTACTAAAGCAATCAGGTTATGTGTTGAAAAGGATATCCAAGGTACTTATTTCTCAACTGGTCCAGAAGCAATGTCACGATATGATCTAGCACTAAAAATTGCGGAGAAATTAAAATTGGATAAAACATTAATTCATAAAGAATACACTAAAAATTTAATTCAAATTGCTAAAAGACCATTAAATTGTAGTTCAAATTCCAATAAATTGCAAAAAATTATTGATTATCGATTTCCAAGGATTGAAGAAAATATTAATCATTTAAAAGGGATAATTGATGAATTATAAACAACAAATATTTAAGCTTATAAAGGATTACTATAAAGAAAATCATAAAGAACTTCCATATAATGAAGTCCCCGTTAGTGGAAAAGTATTTAATGAAAAAGAGTTAATTAATTTAACTGAATCAACTTTAGATCTTTGGTGGACTGAAGGTAGATTTGCAACTAAATTTGAGAATCAATTAAAACAATATCTTAATGTAAAATACTCTTCTTTAGTAAACTCTGGTTCTTCAGCTAATTTATTGGCAGTTTCCGCTTTAACATCACCTCTCATCCCAAAAGAAAGACGATTGGAAAAAAAAGATGAAATAATAACGGTTGCTGCAGGTTTTCCCACTACAGTTAATCCGATTATTCAATCTAATGCCATCCCAGTATTTGTTGATGTTAATCTTGAAAATGCCGGAATTAATATTGATTTGATTGAAGAAGCAATCTCTGATCGAACAAAAGCAATTATAATTGCACATACATTGGGAAATCCAGCAGATCTTGATAATCTGATAAAAATTATTAAAAAATATAATTTGTGGTTTATTGAAGATAATTGCGATGCCTTAGGTTCAGAATATAATGGACAAAAAACAGGACAATTTGGAGATATCTCTACTTTGAGTTTTTATCCTGCTCACCATATAACTACAGGAGAAGGCGGAGCAGTGCTAACAAATAATGAGCAGTTACAAAAAATTATTCGATCCATAAGAGACTGGGGTCGAGATTGTTTTTGCCCAACTGGAAAAGATAATACTTGTGGGAAACGGTTTGATTTTCAATTAGGAAACCTTCCTTATGGATATGATCACAAGTATATTTATTCACATCTGGGTTATAATCTTAAAATGTCAGATATGCAAGCAGCTATTGGAGTCGCACAAATGGAAAAACTAGATGAATTTGTTAATATTCGTCGTGAAAATTTCAATAATTTAAAACGACGATTCAAAGAAGAACATTTTGATGATTATTTCATTCTTCCCTCAAAAACAGCTAATTCTAATCCTTCATGGTTTGGATTTTTGCTAATAATTAAAGAAAAAAATATCAAAAGGTTAGAACTTTTAAAATATTTAAATGAAAGGCGAATCGGGACTCGTTTATTATTTGGGGGAAACATTACAAAACAACCTTATTTTAAAAATTGTGATATTACTTATAGAATCAAAGGAAATCTTAATAATACAGATAAATTAATGCATGATGCTTTTTGGATTGGAATCTATCCAGCATTAAAATTTGAACATTTAGAATATATAATTTCAGTTTTTAAGGATTTTTTTAAAGAAAAAAAGGAGATAACAAAATGAAATGTGTAATTTTATGTGGTGGAATGGGGACTCGTCTTCAAAATGAAACAGAATTTAAGCCAAAACCACTAGTATTAGTGGGAAATCGACCAATTTTATGGCATATTATGAAAATCTATGATCATTTCAATATTAAGGAATTCATTTTGCCCTTAGGATATAAAGGAGAAATGATCAAACGATTTTTTATGGAATATAAATGGCGAAATAATGATTTTACGATAAATCTGAGAAATAATGAATTAATTTCTCATAATTCTGATCAAGAAATTGAAAATTGGGATGTTTCATGTATAAATACAGGATTAAAAAGTGGTACAGCATTACGACTTTATAAAGTTAAACATCTTCTCGAAGATGATGAGAATTTTTGTCTTACATATGGTGATGGAGTAGCTGATGTTAATATCCAAGAATTAATTGAATATCATAAAAAAAAGGGTAAAATAGTAACGATAACTGGGCTACATCCACGTTCAAAATTTGGTTTAATGATTGCAAATAAAAGTAATATTGTAGAAAAATTTACAGAAAAACCAATATTACCGGATACAATTAATGGAGGATTTATGGTAATCAATCGAAGAATTTTTGAATTTATGAGTGAATCGGATTCAATGTTAGTTGCTTCAATACTTCCGCGATTAGCAAAAATGAATGAAGTGGTGATGTATGAATTTAATGGATTTTGGCATTGTATGGACACTCAAAAAGATCTAGATGATCTGAACGCGTTGTGGAAAAAAAATCCTCTATGGAAAGTTTGGAATAATTAGGAATTTTGAATATCTTTTTTGGAAAATCGCTTTAATACTTCACGACAGTTCACAACTTGGAATAAAGAGTAAAATAAATTTATAGAGTGGTAATACGGCACTTTAAATTTTAATTCCATTTAATTAACTTGTCAACTGTTCCTTTCACCATCATCGTAGGTATAAGTTAGTCAAATTCAACAATTAATCTTTAATAACAGATTTTTCATCAATAAGACTATTTATTAGTTCATATTTAGATCATTCAATATAAATTTTTACAAGATCAAGACTATCATGTCCCAGCTCCGTTATAATATGGAACAATCTTCTCTATAGCTTAAGAAAAAATCCATTTGTATTCTCTAAGTTTAATAGTGAATATGACACATGTAAAGGGTTTTTAGGTGTATAGAACTTCATTTTAATATCTGATGACCATAATCCAAAATCATAGAAATGATAATTTAATGTTTTTGGAGTATTTTTTTTAACATGCTTTATAGCTCTGGGAGTAGGATCAAAAGCATAAACTTGCCATAAAAAACGTCTAATTAATTCCAAATCAAAGCTTATGTCTTCTCCTACTCCTGCACAATAACATATAGAACTTTGATTAAATAAATCTACAGGAACTACCCATCCTCCATATTTACTTCCTAATTTTTCTAAATTCTTCCTTTTTTTAGGCTTTAAAAAGATTTTCAATAATAATTTTCCAAAAAAATTTCTTAATTTTATCCACACAAGTATAAATATCACTTATCACAAAATAAAGATGTATATTTTTCATTTTCGACGATTTTCTTTGAGCCTTTACAAATGTTTTTATTGATTAAAATAACTAAGGTTGAGTTCATTTATTTTCAAGATTTAGAGTAAATCATTATTTTAGAAGTTTATATGAGAGCGTATATTTATCAAATAATTTAATATAGGATTTTTTTAAGAAAATAATAGAACATACAACATAAAAGATTCAGTAAAAGTGGGATTTTTTTAACCCTAGATTTACCAACTGGTCGATCATGGAGATTAATCTGTCTTTCTACTATTCGATACCCATTCAAAAATGCTTTAATTAGAAGTTCGGTTGTAAATGCCATGCCCATGAATCTACAATCATGAAATATGGAAACGGTTCGGCGGTGAAAAACTCGAAATCCGCCTTGATTATTCGTCACTCGTTTACCAAACAAAATTAGCAGCATAATCTCTAAAAATGCTTCACCTGCCCTATTAACAAAGGGAATCCGATAATAATAATTTCCTTCATACCGGATACCAATTACAATATCTGCTTGATTATTTAATATAGGTTTGCATAAATTCAAAATATCACGGGGATCATGTTGCCCATCAGAATCGATGGTGATAATCAAATC
>JAUWPK010000114.1 GCA_030611625.1 Promethearchaeum sp.
GACCCGAACAAATCTAGTATTACGTTTTAGTAAATTATCAAAATCAACGTCATGTCCATCAACATCTGGGCCATCTACGCACGCAAATTTCGTTTCTCCGTGCAAAGTTTGGAATCGGCATCCACCGCACATTCCAGTACCATCAACCATTAGGGTATTAAGAGAGACTATTGTTGGAATCAATGGCAAATCTTTTTTTCCATTAGTGAGTAATGCGACAAATTTCATCATAATCATTGGACCAATTGAAATAACTTGGCTTAAAGGTTTTTCTAACATCAATTGCTTCAATTTATCAACACCAAATCCTTTCATGCCTAATGATCCATCGTCTGTGGTAATAAAGACCTCATCGCAAAATTCTCTAAATTTTTCTTCCCAGAATAACAAATTTTTTGTACGAGCGCTGAGAATAGCAATTACATGATTTCCTACTTCTTTCATTTCTTTAGCTTGAGGATAACATGGAGCAATTCCTACTCCACCGCCAACAAAAACAACAGGATGTTCGAATTTCTTTATATGAGCTTTATTTCCCAATGGTCCGATGAAGTCTAATATCTCATCGCCTGGTTCTAGTTTTGAAATTTGAGTCGTAGATTTACCCACTGCCATTATTACCATAGTAATAGTGCCTTTTTCTTTATCATAATCTGCTACCGTAAGGGGAATTCTTTCTCCCGTTTCATCAATTCGTAAAATTACGAAATTACCACCTTTCGCTTTTTTTGCTACAAGTGGGGCTTCTACTATCATTTCAAATACCGTCTTATCTGGGTTAAGAAATGTTTTAGATACAATTTTTGTTCCCATTATACTTCAACAACTACTTTAATGAAACATAGCATGGAATTTAAGTAATGATTTTTTTCCAATTTTTATTTTTACTTATTCCGAAAGAATTTTATACTTCAATGAGAAAGAATATACACAGAATTTTTCTTTCATTGGGGTATTTATTATGCAAAAAAAAGAAAAGAAACAACTAATAATGGTTTTTGGCTTAATTTTAATCGCATCTTTAATGGCAACACTTTTTGTATTTCTTCCTTTGGGTATGAATTCAATTCAATCAGATTTCAAGGTTTCTGAGTATTCAACCCCTTTAAAAGACTGGGTTTCAAACACACACCCAAAAAGTAGTGACGATCCTATTTCTATAGTTGGGGATGATTGGTCAATAGGATATCCTGCAGTCGAGGGGACTGGAACTTTCGAAGATCCCTACGTGATCGCTGATCAAATTATTAATGCAAATGAAGGAAACGGTATTTCTATTGTCAATTCACAATCTTATGGGAGAATTGAGAATTGTACGATATTAAATAGCACAAATGGAATTTATCTCGGTGGTGTAAATAATTCCAAATTGATCGGGAATATTGTTAATAATGCGACTTTTGGTATCATCTCTTCTCAATCAGAAAATTGTACTTTGGTCGAGAATACTGTTAATGATGCGACTTATGGTATTTACCTTAGTTATTTGTCGAATTTTACTCTGATCGAAAATGTAGTTACTGATAATTCAGAAAATGGGATTGACCTTGAAAGTGCTCCGAATTGCACTTTAATTGGGAATTCCATGACGAATAATTTGGCGAATGGGATTTATTTTTATAATTCGGAGAACTCCACGCTAGTAGACAATTCTGCAATTGAGAATTTAGAGCACGGAATTCACATATATAACTCACCATATAGCAATTTGACAAGAAACTCTGCTACATATAATATTTTTTCTGGAATTTTGCTCCAAGATTCAGAAAACTGCACTCTTATTGGAAATTTTGGTTTAAATAATATTGCTTCGGGATTCAAAGTTTTTCAATCGTCAAACTGTACAATGATAGGTAATACAGCCGAGGATAATACACTACATGGAATCGCTCATTTATATTCTTCTAATACTTTATTATTAGAGAATAATATTACAGATAATATAATGTGGGGAATACACTTTTTTGAATCGCAAAATTGTAATGTGACAGATAATATCATATCATATAATGATGGGGGGATATTTTTTGATGCCGCATCTCTAAATAACATTATCTATGAAAATTTGCTCATTAAAAATGTAATATATGATACTGAAGGACACAATGATATTCATGACAATATCATCATTGATATACTGACTTTTTCATTTACAGCTTCAGATACTAACCCTTTTATTGATGATTTAGTTAATTTTATTATCACTTCCAATGGAGGATATTCCCCCTTGTCGTATTCATGGGATTTTGGTGATGGAACAATTTCTTCTGATAAAAATCCTTCCCATAGTTATAGCTCGGAAGGAAATTTTACAGTGACATTAACCGTGACCGAAAGTGACAGCGATTCCTCATCAAATAGTTTAAATATTGAAGTGGTTTCTGAAGGTCCTCCAACTAATACAACCACACTAGGCGTCTCGGGATATCCCGTTGGATTCCTTGTTTTCGCAGTAATCTTAGGGATTATAAGAATTCACCGTCGAAAAAGATAATCTTATGATGAGAAACTTTAGTATTTTTTTTTATTTTTACTTATAAATAATGTGAGAAAATTAAAAAAGTGAGAAAATAAAAAATTTATCTACGGCGACCAGCCTTATGAATGGCCATACCATGAACATCTTCAACAGCTTCGAGAACAATTTCTGATAAAGTTGGATGGGAATGAATAACACTCGTTAATTGATGTGCAGTAATCCCCAATCTCATTGCGACCGAAATTTCCGAAATTAACTCAGGTGCCGCCTCACCTATACATGACGCACCAACTATCTTATCGGTCCACTTATTTACAATAACCATAAGCATTCCGTTTTCCTCTGCCATGCATTTTGCTTTCCCAGAACTTGCATAGGAAAAACGACCTACGAGTAATTCTCCATATTTCTCTTTTGCTTCTTTATGTCTAAGCCCAACAGAACCTATATTAGGATGTGTGAAAATTGTGCCTGGAACAGTTGAAAAATCAACTTTTTGTGGAAATACATCTTCAAATCTTCCAATACTACTTAGAGAATTTATTACAGCAATATCTGCTTGATGTGATGCAAAATGAGCGAGCATAAGTAATCCAGTGCAATCACCAATTGCATAAATTCCCGTAAATGGTGTTTCCATCGTTTCTCTGTTAACTGGGATTGCTCCTCTTGCCACCTTTATGTTGAATTTCTCTAATCCAAGCCCCTCAGATACTTTAATCCTACCGATTGATACTAAACACTTTTCTGCTTTGAAAATCTGAGTTTCCGCATCTTTTAATTGATCTCGAGGAATACTTGCATCACAAGTGACCGCAGTAACTTCATTTCCATCAGATTTCACCGAAAGAACATTTTTTCCTTCACAAATCTCGATTCCCAAGTGATTAAACTCTTTTTTGAGCTGTTTGACAATTATTTTTTCCTCGGTAGCTAAGATTCTCGGTAGATACTCTAAAATAGTGACTTTAGTCCCAAATTCAGCAAAAATATTTGCAAATTCGCATCCTATTACCCCTCCACCTATTATAATGAGTGATTTTGGAGCTTCGGTAAATCCTTTCTTATAGTCCAAGATATCATCGGAATCAAGAATTTGCTTGTGATCTATATTAAACACGGGAATATTTGCGGGAGCAGAGCCAGTTGCGAGGATTACACGTCTTCCTTTAATAATGGTTTCTTCGTCTCCATTTTTGATTGAAACATCAAAATTTTTATAGATATCGCCTCCAACAAGTGAACCAAAGCCTTTGAAGACCGAAACTTTTTTCATTTTTAGAAGTTGTGCAATTCCCGCAGTTAATTCCTCTACAACTTTATTTTTATGTTCGACAGCTTTGGAAAAATCTACTGACATGCCCCCGTTGATGTTAATACCGAATTTTTCGGATTTTTTCTTGATTTCTGCAATAAGTCTTGCAGAACTGTAAAGGGCTTTTGTGGGAATACAGCCACGGTTGCTGCATGTTCCTCCAAAACGATCATCTTTTTCGATTAAGGCAACCTTTGCACCGTAACTTGAAGCTCTTATTGCTCCGTGGTAACCGCCAGGTCCAGAGCCAATAAAAATAAGGTCATACAATTCCTCAGAACTCATAATTGAAGAAATGAGATATTTCAAAAAAACTTTTTTGAAAAAGTAAACAAATTGAATGAAAATGATCATCTTATGGGAAAAATTTACCAAAAAAACCTCGTTTCAATATTTTCTCTTAAATCTTTATATCCAAGATACAAACGATTCCAGTTTTTTTCTTGAACTTTTTCCAATTTCTTCTGGATAACCGAAAGCTATCGCTCCCATTAGTTCAATTTTTGGATCATTGATATTAAGAAGTTTGTTTACTTCGTCTTTTTGATTAAGTATCTCTCCAATCCAAACTCCTCCAAGCCCCATAGCGTGAATAGAAAGCAAAATATTTTCAAAAATGGCTCCAATCGACTGAACTTGTTTTGTATAATTATAATCGATGGATTTGTCTAAATATATTAGAAAAACACTTGGGCAATTATTGATAATACCGCTATATTTTGTGCATTTAGCCAAATTTTCTTTGAATTCAGGATTTTCTACTACAAAAATTTTCCATGGTTGGTAATTTACCCCAGAAGGCGCCCACCTACCACATTCAAGAATTTCTAAAATTATCTCTTTTGGAATTTGTTGTTTCTTAAATTTTCTAACACTTCTACGGGATTTTAAACATTCAATTGCGTCCATATTATGAAAAATTAATCATCAAACTTAAGTTCAGAGTCGTGATCTTCCATGCTTTTTCCGTCTTTATCAAGTAGTGTGGTTATGCCTTTTCCGGGTTTTAACTCGAATTGCTTTTTAAGTGGTTTCAACTGGTCGACATACCTGTCTCTAAATATGTAAAATAGAAAAGCTTGAATAGAGGCGGCCAGAAAGAAAAATGACTTCCCTAAATATAGATTTATGTCTGCTGTATTTTCATAAAAATCTAAGAAAAATATCAAAATCCCGATAAATACTCCCATGGTGCCAAAAAACCAAGATAAAATGTGGCGGAAGAATTTGAATTTCGGACCAATTTTTATCATTGATGGATCAAATTCGCTTTTATAGAATTCTAAGGAAAAGAAACCTGAATAGAAAATTTTAATTCCAAATAAAATACTTCCAAGAATTGGTAATATTATGCTATATAATTGCATAAAAATCAAGATTTCATTAAAGAAATTCCAGTTTAACTTATATTCCCATTGGAAAAAGATGATTAGGAATTGAGAGAACGAGAAAACTGCAAATATGAAAATGTATCCATATACAAAATAATAGAAAATCAATTTAAATTTTGTAAATTTCTTGAAATTCTTATATGTTTCTGCACTCTCGGTTCTTTCCCCGATAAATTCCAAAATTCCTCCAATAAGCCCTATACCCGCAGTAATATATACAAATATTGAAATCATTACTATTCCCATTGGATTAACAAAATGGGAAAGATATTTTCCCCATTCACTAAAAACTAAATCCAGCGGTATATGATCTGTTAGGAAAAATAAGAGGATTGTAATAGCGAGAGATGTAAAACCATAAAAGGCAAAAGCTTGTTTATTTTTCATTACATATAGAAGTCGTCCTAAAAATGGGCATCCAACAAGCAATATGATTAATGATATTATAATAATCCAAAAGTTCGGCATTGATTTTCATTAATACTTTTTTCATTAATACTTTTATCATAAACTACATAAATATATAAAATCTAAGAGTGAAAATAATTTAGAATGGCAGAAACTGTGGAAATTTTATTTAAAAAATTGATGGGCAGTGATAATCCACTCGAGCAAATACAAGCAGCTTATGCCCTAAGCAATCACCCTTCGAAAAAAAGAGCTTTGAACTCTTTAATTAAAGGCTTAGTAATCCCTGATGCTGATGTTAAGTTGACAATTCTTGATATTTTACTCGAACCTGATTTTTTTGGAGAAAAAATTGTTTTACCTGTTTCAAATTTATTAAATGATGAAGATAGTGAAGTAAAAAAACACGCTGCAGAAATTCTTGGAACTACAAAGGATAAACGAGTAGTTGCTTCATTAATTCATACATTAAGCGATGAAAATCCCGAAGTTAGACATACGATTATGTCGGCATTATCAAATATTGGAGATAAATCGGCTTCGAGTGCTCTTGAATCCTTCATGAAATCTGAAAACTGGGAAGATCGATTCTATGCAATAGATGCAATTGGAATGTTGGCGAAAAAGAGTTCAATTCCAATTTTTCTCCAGGCTTTTAGTGATCCAAATCCTAAGGTTAGAGAAAATGCAGTTTTAAGTGTTGGTCATTATAATTACCATCAGATAGTAGAAAGATTACTGTCTTTGTTAGAAGATGATGCTATAGAAGTTCAAGCTGCAGCTGCCTATATTTTAGGAGATTTTGAATGCAAATCTGCAGTAAAACCGTTAATTGACTTTTGTAAATCGAATTCTAAAGATTTAGTGTTGGTTTCTCTAGAATCATTATCAAAAATTAAAGACCCAGAGTCAATTCCTGCTATAATAAAAGTATTAAATCATCCTGCCCTGGAAGTATCTGCCGCCGCTCAAGAAACTTTGGATGTTTTTGATAATTCTGTTTTAGTTGAACCTTTGGTTGATGCCATGAAAAAAGATGTTATTATTGAATATCTCCAACACCGAATACAGAAATTTCCGAGTCCAAAAGGTAAAAGATTTAATATAAGAAGGTATATTCGAGGTTTGCAATTACCAATTTGGATGGAATCTTTATTAGATGAGATTATAATTTCATATAGAGAAGAATAAGGAATATTGGAAGAAAGTTAATAAATAATAATAACAACTCTTTTTAAATTTCAATCAAAAAAAGAAATATGAAGATAATTGAACTTGAAAATGTTAAATCCGCCGATACTGTTCACAAGGTTCTTGTACGAAAAATGATAGCATTTAAACACGCATCTATTGTACATATTGAATTGAAACCTGGAGAATCATTAAAAAAGCACATTACTCCCGTCGATGCTTGTTTCTATGTCCTCGAAGGAAATGGAAGCGTTGAAATCGGAGATGAAGTTAAAGAAGTTAAAAAGGATGATTTGATTTTCAGTCCTGCTAAGATTATACATACACTTTTTAATTCTGAAAATTCTGAAGCAAATTTTAAGTTTTTGGTAATTAAAACCCCAACTCCAGTAAGTGAAACAAAAGTACTTTAAAGTAACATTTAAATAGTAGATATTTATAGAATTAAATCGGGGTAGAAAATTTGCAAATGATAACCGGTTACTGGATCAAAACCCCCCACTAAACCATTATCGAAATAGCTATTATATTTGCAAATATGACACCTTAATGATTAAAGGTGTCTTTTTTTTAATATCAGTCTTTAAGGTTATAAATTATGTCCCAAAATATACATAATTTTGAATCATCTACCGGATTTCATTTGGTTTGAAAAAAAGCAGAAATATTAAAAAATGTAAAATTTTTAGGAAAAGGTGAATTTAAGGAATTTAATTAATAAAAAATGTGAAATTTATGAGTGAAGATAGACAAACTGTTGAAATTTTCTTAAATTGGGTAAAAGATGGTGGTTGTGCGGGTTGGATCGAATCGGCAATGAGTGATGAAGCAAAACTTAATCAAATCGCTCAAGTTTATAGAGATATAAAAACTGCATTCGGTTTCTAAATATTAAAGCATTATATAATTTGCTCGAATTAGTCATTTATCAAAATTATTCATACTTTCTTTTTATTTTCTTTATTATCTTCAGATTTTTCGTTAATAGGTGATAAACATAGATGTACGAACTTAAAGTTAGCCCTAAAGCAATGAATTATATTATGATTAAGGGAAAAGAGGAATTTCAAGGGGATTTTGCAATATCCATAGTTGATACAACATGTTGTGGAGGTATGGTGTCTGTTGAATTAACAAAACTTGAAAATGTGAAAAAAGATCTTAATTTAAAAGAAATTTTTCAAAAAGGAACTTGTAATCTTCCATGTTGTATTTGGATTGAACAGCAAGCAATGAATGATGGTGCCATTCCTGAAAATATACTTATTGATTTAAACCCATTTTCCAAGATTAAAAAATTAGAATTGAAAAACTCTGATTTTGAAACACCTTACTGATTAAAAAATCTATACTATCCTTATTTTAATATTTTTAAGATATTATTTAACAAGACAAGCCCCTATCGAAAATGCTTTCTTTAATAATTTTGATTCTTTATTTTTTCGCAAACGAAAAAGAGTATCGGTATAAATAATGCTCTTTTTTATTTTTCCATTCAATTTCTGGACATATTTGCGTAGCATAAACAAAATTCCTTTATATTCCCCTAACAAATATCTAAAAGGTGATGTTCCAGCAATAACAAGGATGTATTGCTTCTTATGAAAAGAGGGATTAATTGGTCCGAAATTATGTAAACATTTCCACATCACTTTAATTTTCGAGCGTATAGATGGAAGTTTACCAAAATTGCGACCTTCCTTAGGTTTCCAGACAGCATAACCCGTATGTCGGTCGATGAAATTTACTAAAATACCTGGAAGATTACACCAATAATTTGGAACACCAAAGATTATTCTCTCCGCTTGTTCAATCTTCGAATAAAGCATTTCAAAATCATCTTGAATATGGCATTTCTGGTTTTTAGCACAACTCCAACATCCAATGCATGGAGATATATTATAATCATATAAATTAATCATTTCTGTTTGATGACCTTTCGATTCAGCACCTTTAAGGATTTGTCGACATAATGATGAAATATTTCCATTTTTCCGTGGGGAACTATTAATGCATAATACATTCATAATTTTTAATTATTAGTCATGACTAATAAAAACGGAAGTTATTTTTTTTTAACTTCCTTCAGTTATGGTATAATAAATTCTATCTATACTTTATTAGATGATGATTCCCATGGTAAAACCTATTGATTACGATGAAATTAAAAAAACCTTTGCTCCAATTCTTGAAGAAATTCCAAATTTGCTTCATAAGCTTAAATTTTGTTTAAAATCCGAGTTGTCTCAATTTGATCATAATTTCTCTCGAACTTATACAGAGCAACAACATATAAGGGAAATAATGCAATTTGTCCAGAAAAAATGGAAATTGGATATCGCATATTTACTATTGGTTCATAATCAATTATTTTTTAACCAGCTTAAAGATCTCTTACCTAATATAAGTAATAATATTCTCTCACAGAGGCTTAAAGAATTGAAGAAAGAAAACTTAATAATACGATCTGAAATCGGGGATATTCCACCAATTCGAATTTCATATCAATTAACGTCATTTGGTCAAAATTTTATCCTTTTGTTAATTCCGTCATTTTTATTTTATTTGGTTATGAAAAATTAAAATTTAATCTTAACATTTTCTTTTTTGCACAACTTAATGGAAAAAAAAATAATTACAAGCTAA
>JAUWPK010000282.1 GCA_030611625.1 Promethearchaeum sp.
ACCTAATACTTTCCTATTACCATCTTTGGTGTTTTCAAGAATAAATTCTTTTCCAATTCCAAAATTTTCATCCAAAAAACTTTCATCAATTAAATTTATGATGTCTTTTTCCATTCTGGGGTAAAAAGTCCCCGCAACAGCCGGTTTTCTTGTTAATGTCATAATTTTTTCTCCTCAAAAAGAAGATAAATTAAATATATTAAAAAACATATCTGAAATAAGTTGAAAGATTGGAAAAAAGATATTGTATTTATCGGGCATTTTGCTTTGGATAATATTATCGTTAGATCCCGAAACTCTAATTCCCAATCACTTGGTGGAGGAGTTACCTATGGAAGTCTTTCCGCATATCACTATGACCCTAAAGCAAATATCGGGATTATATCTATCGTAGGAAAGGATTTTGATAATGAGAATCTCTCGATATTTAATGATACGAATATTGATCTTAGGGGAATTATAAGAGAAGGAAAAGAAACAACAAAATATTTAATAGATTATCATGGGAACGAAAGAGATTTACGATTGATATCCAAAGCAAGGAATTTTGACATTCAAGATATTGAATTGCCCCAAGATTTTCTCCCTGCAAAAGCCATTCATCTAACACCTATCGCTGACGAATTTCCATCGGATTTTCTTAATAAATTAGCTGATCATAGCATCACTAACAATTCTATCATTGGAATTGATGTTCAAGGATTAATTCGCGATTTTGATGATGAGGGAAATATAATAATTAAAAAAAATAACGCGATTAGACCATTAATTTTCAAAATGCTTCAAAAATTCGGATCCAGAATGTTTTTTAAAGCGAGCGATAAAGAAGCCTTGGCAGTAACCCAACTTGAACAAAATGAGCTAATAGAAGCAACAGAACTTTTAGGAGAAACCGGAGCATATATTTTTACAACACTTGGTGATAAAGGTCTTTATTTTAAAGCTCCAGGACATCCCATCTTTCATTTTAATGCATATTCTCCAACGAAATGTGAAGATGAAACAGGAGCGGGTGATTGTTTTATGGCTATTTTACTTCTAGAATTATCAATAAAACCTGAAGAAAGAACCTTTGAAAAAATAACAGAAATTATTAAAATCGCAAGCGCGGGTTCTTCTTTTTTAATTGAAGAAAATGGACCTAAAGGATTTCAATCTAAGGGCATTATTTTATCAAGGATTAACCCAGAAAATGAAATTATATAACAAATTAAATACCATTTCCAAATAATCAGAAAGAATTATATGCCCAGAAATTAAATTTTCTTAAAGATATATTATTCATTTTTTTAATTAGAAAATAGCAGAGGTTAATGTAATGGGAAATAAAGGTCAAATTGTATTGAGCATTGGGATAAGTCTGATTATTATGACAGCAATTTCATATTTCATGATACCATATTTAGTCCCTATACCAACAGAATCCGAAGAAATTCCATCTGGTCTAATTCTTCAAAGTACTACTATTGAAAATTCGGCTTATGTCGAAAAAACCGATGATGATTTAAACGAGACGATCATACCATCAATGGAGACAACAATAACAACAAACGGTAATTCTACACTTGAAGTAATATTTAGTGCTTCGATGTTTTTGTATATACACCCCGATTTACTTGAGGGAAATGGATTTTCATTTAATATCACATTAGAAATCGAAGGTGTGGTAAACAAAAGTGTTATAATCCTTCATCAGAGAGGAGATGACAATGTTAATTATATTTTTGCAGAATTTAGCCCATGTTCGGTATTTTTAAGAGCAGAAACACCCACTTTAGCTGCAGGGACACACTCTATAAAAGTTTGGTGGGTATCATTGGGCAATTCAGGAGGGCTCAATAAATTGACAACTGGAACTGCATTTATATCAAATCCCTATTTTCTTAATGTTAAAGAGATTTCAGCATAATTTTCATCCTTTTTTGATCTTTTTTTATCTAATTTTGTTCCTCATATTTTAAGACCAACATTTAAACGATTAGAGTTCTATTCTCCTTATATGGGTTTAGATGTTGCCTCGTCAGCCGGAGTTTTTTTTCTATTTTCTGCAGCTGAATTAATTTTTATTGCTATTCCCATGATCGTTTTTAGAATACAAAAGAAAGACCTAAAGTACGAATTCCGCCACCGAATTATCCCTAACGAAATGCTCGATAGAAATTTTTGGTTTCGAATTTTAGATATATTAATCGGGATCTTTATTGGAGTCTTTTTCTTCTATTTTGGGGGGCTTCTTGCATTTACAATTAAAAAAGTTGTCGTCGATACTAAAGGCGATGAATATTACGATACTGCTTCAGAAGGTTCAGTTAATACAACACCTCCTCCTCCACCACCCAATCCTCTAATAATTTGGACGCTGATAATAGTTGGAATTATTGTTATATTTATAACAGTCGCTTTTGCCGAAGAATTTTGCTTCAGAGGAGTTTTACTGAAAGAACTCAATCACAAAAATAAATTTTTTGGAGTGATTTTTTCTAGCGCTCTCTTTATGTTATTCCATGTATTCCCTGGAATTGTTCCTTGGTCAACTTTTGTGACGTTCTGGCTATATTATTTTGCATTCGGAGTTCTACTTTCGCTGATCACGCTCATTCAAAAAGGAGATTTAATTGTTTCAATTGTAGCTCATGGAACATTTAACTCAATCATTTGGATCATGCTTTATACAAGATACTTATGAAAAAAATTTTAGCTATAAAATTATATATATACTTAAATTGGATTTAGGATAAATATGAAAAAAATTAACAACTCTAAAAATATTAAAAAAATCCTACTCCTTCTTATTGTAATCTTTACTCTGAGCACCAGTTTGACATTCACGAGTTTTAAAACAATTAGAGAAAAGGAAAGCATAAAAGAGGTTTCACCGATAAAACCAATATTGCCGGCAGAGTCATTAATTATTGAAAAAACTGCAGATATTCTAAACGGATTTGCATATGATGTAATGATTGTTGGATCATTGGCCTATGTCGCAGATGGTTTAGCTGGATTACAAATACTTAACATTTCAAATCAATCAACCCCAATAAAATTAGGCGAATATAATAATGGTGAACATATAAGATGTGTTTTTGTTTCTGGCTCTTATGCATATTTGGTGGATAATCGGTTGA
Source organism: Promethearchaeum sp. (assembly GCA_030611625.1). Classification (GTDB taxonomy): domain Archaea; phylum Asgardarchaeota; class Lokiarchaeia; order Sigyniarchaeales; family Promethearchaeaceae; genus Promethearchaeum. Next base: position 3,126 of record JAUWPK010000282.1, read on the forward strand.
GAATTATCGATATTTCAGACCCAACAACACCAGTTGAAGTGGGAACATTCTATTCAAGGGGATTTGCTAGTGATGTTTATGTTTCTGGATCCTATGCATACTTGGGAAATGGAGGTTATGGTTTGATAATTATTGACATATCCGACTCGACAGCACCATTTGAAGTGGGACAATTCAATGATGGTGGATATGCTAAGGGTGTTTATGTTTCTGGATCCTATGCCTACATGGCGGATGGAGACGATGGTTTAGAGATTATCGATATTTCTGATCCAACAGCACCTTTTAAAGTGGGACAATATAATAATAGTGGAAATGCAAATGGTGTTTATGTTTCAGGGACATATGCTTACATGGCAGACAAAGACGTTGGTTTGAAGATTATAGATGTTTCAAATGTGACTGCACCCGTTAGAGTAGGACAATATAATAGTAGTGGAGATGCAAATGGTGTTTATATTTCAGGGACATATGCTTACATGGCAGACGGAGACTTTGGTTTGAAGATAATAGATGTTTCAAATGTGACTGCACCCGTTGAAGTAGGACAATACTTTGATGGTGGAAATGCAAAGAATGTTTATATTTCGGGGCCTTATGCTTACGTAGCGGATTATGATGGCGGATTGGAGATTATTGACATTTCCGAGCCGACTACACCTTCAAAAACGGGAGAATTTGATATAGGTGGATATGTCATGAATGTTTTTATTTCGGGGTCTTATGCTTACGTAGCGAATGGGGGAGATGGGTTGGTGATTATTGACATTTCAAACTCGACAGCACCATTTGAGGTAGGGAAATTCTATGATGGTGGATATGCTATGGGTGTTTTTATTTCTGGATCCTATGCCTACATGGCGGATGGAGACGATGGTTTAGAGATTATCGATATTTCTGACCCAACAGCACCATTTGAAGTGGGACAATGCTTTGATGGAGGATATGCAAATAATATTTGGGTTTCAGGGATATATGCTTACGTAGCAGATGATGACGATGGTTTGGAGATTATTGATATTTCCGACCCAACAACACCAGTTGAAATGGGACAATGCTTTGATGGGGGAGAAGCCAAGAGTGTTTTTATTTTGGATACATATGCCTATGTAGCAGATTATAATGATGGTTTGGAGATTATCAACGTATCCAATCCTGCTGCACCACTTGAAGTTGGGCAATATAGCAATGGTGGAATTGCCTGTGATGTATATGTTTCGGGATTGTATGCATACGTAGCAGATTATATGGATGGTTTGGAGATTATCGACATATCTAACGTGACCACCCCCACACAAGTAGGACATTACAATGATGGTGGATCTGCTCGGGGTGTTTCTATTTCGGGATCCTATGCTTACGTAGCAGAATCTATTAATGGTTTGGAGATTATTGATATTTCAAACCCGACTACCCCTGTGGAATTAAATCATTTCAACGATGGTGGACTTGCCTATAATGTTTACATTTCAGAGCCCTATGCTTACGTAGCATATTGGAATTGGGGTTTAAAAATTTTAAATGTTTTTATGGTCGAAAATTCAATATCAATTATCACTCCTACTAATTTATCAGCATGGGAAACAGGTTCATCTCAACATATTTCTTGGGAATCGACAGAATATATTTCCAAGGTTAAAATTGAATTGTATAGAAATGATGTTTTGGAAGAAATAAT
>JAUWPK010000134.1 GCA_030611625.1 Promethearchaeum sp.
ATGAAAAAGAATTACATTAAAAGTAAAATTGGGACTACTAATATCACGCGTTATTTGGGTAATTATTATTTTATTCCCGCCGTTCAAGATATTGATGAAGAAACCACTTATAAAGCCAAAGGGCCATCAAGCATTAACAAACTTATGAATTATATTCTCGATCAGATGCAAGATAAAGAAAAGGAGAAAGCACAAAACGCACAAATCAAAGAGATAATGAAAAATATCTACCAAATTAACGACTCTTCTTCAGAACTAAATAAATTAGCACTCAAGCTTAATGAGACGCTGAAGGAATTTGACGGTTCACAAATCCGATTTGATACAATACTGCCCAATATTAACAGAATGGTTAGAGATTCCTTAAAAATTTACATGAATGATGGTGTTGATACCTTAGTTTCGGAGAAAGGGCATGGTCTTCAACGTTATTTCATGGTTTCTTTATTTAAAATATGGGCAGAGACATTACTAGTGAAAAACAAGGAGGAATTCCAAAGAAAAAGTGATGATGAATCAAAAGATCTTATACCTGCAATATCTAATTCAGTTTATTTTGCAATTGAAGAACCAGAGCTTTTCCTTCACCCTCAATATCAGGATTTAATGCAGAACTATCTACTTAAAATTGCAAATACGGACAATCACCAGATCATCTTAAACACGCATGCACCAAATTTCATTGATTTTAACGATTATAAATCTGTCGCTAAAGTATTAAAAAGCAAGAATGGTGCCTATGAAGCAACAACAATTTTGCAGCCCATTGAAGAAATAGATTATACCTTGCAAATTAAAGATATCATACATACACATGGGAAAGATTATGATAAAATTCATAGAATTAATGAAATAAATTTAAGTTATTACATGAATCCAAATAGAAGTGAATTATTTTTTGCAGACAAAGTTGTTCTTGTTGAAGGTGAAACGGAAAAAATTTTGCTTCAAAGGTGGGCTGATTATTTCTTCCCAGATTTAGTTGCAAAGAGAGTAACTACTACGTTTGTAGACTGTAATGGTAAATTTAACATGCAATTATATCAGGAAATGCTCGATGGATTTCAAATTCCTTATGTTATTATTATCGATGATGATAGAGGTTCTGAAGATAAAAAAATGAATAGCCTTAATTATCATATAAAAAGAATTGCGGAAAGTGGAAATGGCCATTATATTGCCTTAAATATCGACTTTGAAAACGAGTTCGGAATTACGGGGCATGAATTGAAGAGAGACGGGATTTCAAAGAAAAATAAGCCATATCAAGCGTTTATTAAATACTTTGATGGAAATAACAATCCAAAAGTCGAAGAGTTGGAAAAATTACGCAAACATCCAAAACTTCAACAGATTTTCTTTTCAATATACCAAGAAAAAATTTAATGATCAGATTCATGCGGAAACACCATCTATTAGAAAAAATGTTGAATACTTTCCATTCTATCTCTTAGAAGAAACGGGATTGTATGACTTGAAAGGGAAAAAAATAACTAAATTTTATTAAAATTTATAAATATAATTAACATACTATAATTTAGTCTTTTTTAATAAAATAAAAGACTAATGAGGATTCAAAAATGAGTTATGTAGATGTAAATGAAATAGCACAAATTATTGCTGATAATGGTGGAAAGATTAAAGACTTTTATGATTCTTATAAAGAAGCAAAAGATAAAATCATAAAGGAATTAGAAGAGAAAGGAAAAAAAGTAGTTGAAAAAAAAGTCAACAAACAAGCTCTTAAAGAAGCAAGTTTTGAAACTTTGAAAGGTGAACTAGTAGAAATTGTATGGGGGAAAGTAGAAGGAGGTATTGAATCAGCGATACGTGAAAAAGTCAGCAATGATATGGCAGCTAAAGCTGCAAAAAAAGGGGCTGAAAAAGCAGTATCTAAAGCAGTTGAAGTTGCCATTGATAAAGCAATTGAAAAATTAGGAAGCGAATGATTTACTAAATCCTGAGATCCAAATCTGATTAATCAAAACGATAGGTGATGATTTTTAGTTGGTTCACAATTTTTGAAGGGAATTTTTTTCTTAGTTTTTTTTCAGTAGTATGGAATTCCAGCTTATTTTGCAGGGAAAATTCAATCATCAGAGCATCAAAATAGGAAAGCACTGAACGATACTGGCATTTTAATATTCCTGCTTTCTGGATTAATTGAATCTGTGGTTTTACAACTTGGATGTTATAATCATAAAGAAATGATGCAATGTATGTTTCAACTTTCTCTTTTCCATAATATACGCATAAATGGAATGCAATTTCTTCCAAAGTGGGCTCTAAAACAAATGCTTTAACCTCTTCATTTCGTATTCGAGAAAAAATAATTTTAATTTTTTCGATGGGATCTGAACTAAAATTTAACATGATTACACCTGAATCTAAATATATTTCACGACTCATTTTATTCACTCCTATTAGAATAAAGCTGCTTTTTCTCGCTCTAAATCTTCTTCTCTGATTTCTTCCATCTTTTCAAGCGCTTTCTTCATCTCCTTATGATTCATGAAGTTTTTCCTTTCATGTTCAAAATCGACCAAAGGAATGATGTATAATTTTCCTTCTTCTTCAGAAATAATTAAATGCTGGCCATCTTTCAAGTTATATTTTTTTCTTAGGGGTGCAGGAATAGTAATCATCCCTCGATTTGTCATTTGAATAATCCGGCTCATGCTAACCATCCTTGTATTTTATTCTTTTTATTTTTTCTATTTTTCTTAATTTTCATTAGTTTACATCTCATTGTTATTAGGAATAAAAAACATGATTTCAGAAAACTTACAGTTTTTTTTTTCTCTGATAAATATTATAAATGACAAGTATAAAAAATTTTGCTGATAGAATATAAATATTTTTTATAAACGATCCTTAAACGATGGTAAGTTCTTAGAGATCATTAAATTTGTGAAGAATCGATTGGTATAGTCTGTATTTTTTTATTTCGTTCGTAAAATCAACTTTTTCATCTGTAGCACAAATCCCAATTCGCAGTAGCTTAGAAGTTGGTTCAATTTCAATTGAATTTCCTAATTTTAGTAATGTATCAAATACCTGAATTCCTGCTGCTTCAGGAGAAATACGAATTTTATCAGGGTATCGACAGGGTGCGTTTGAACAAGTACATCCAGAATAATTTTTTTCTTTGCATAGCTCACATTGAGAACAATAATAGATTTTCCATTCTCGATGGTTTGATTGTAGGTAGCTTAAAAAATCATTTAAATTTTTAGTAATACGCGCAAATCCTTTCTGAGTTTTCCATTTTTGAATAAATTTTATTTTATTTTTTGGGATTGGATATTCCATTATCAATAACCAGAAATAAGTATAAGTTTTTAGCGTTGTTCGGGTATCCGAAACAGTGGGAGAATTTGGCGGACAACTCCAATTATTATCGTAATTAGGACATCCATCTGGATGAAATTTGTATGGATTTTGACAATTTCGGTAAACTTCGGTGTCATTTACTGCAAAATCAATCTGATCGAATTGGATTTGATAGGTTTGGATGTCCATAAAATACCTTTGGGAATATGTCATTGTTATTAAGAATATTGCTTATCAATAGATTTATAAAGATTTAATTTAAATTTTTATATACCTCGACAAGGAGTGTAATTTTCATGAAACTACTCATATTTCGACGAAAAAACTTCCGCAGAATTGAATTCACCTTATTAATATTATTCATAATTATATCAATTATTTCTGCTGTAAGTTGTAAGGATAATTTCTTAGATCTTGATGATGATACTCATCTCTCCTCTTGGATTGAATCCATTGATTTTACTCAAAAAAATATTTGGGAAGATAATTATACTTCAAATATATCTACTTTTGAAACTTCCATTGAATTTACAATTGATCTCGAAATTTGGAATCCGGGATCTTTCCGCATTCTACATCAATCAGGTAGTGGTGCGTATTCATTTCCTTTTTCGATCACACAATCCGGAAATTCTACTTTTATCTTAGAAAGTTATGGGATCTTGGAAAATGATGCGGGAATAATGTTTTGTACTTCAACTAAATTAACTCCTGGAATTAACTATTTCCATATGAAAGGGGGGATTTTAAATTTTAATGGTAGTATTCCTGAATCAAATCCCTACCTACCTGATGGAAATCATAGTTTTATATTTGGAAATGATCAATGGATCGAATGCTATAAATATGACATAAATGTGCGTAATGGAGTTCTCTCTCATTTACCGAGTGAAAAACCCCTTCTTTGGGGAGAATCTCCCCTTAATTTAGGAAATCCCTACTGGTACATCATAGGATTACCGTTTATAGTATTAATTATTGTGGAATGGCGGATAAACGTGAAAGAAGGCCTTCCTAAAAAACAAAATGAATAACTTTATCGACTTTTTTTGAATTTGTAATAAGTAAGTAATTTTTTTAACTAGCTCTGTTTAACCTAGAGATATATATGACAAATGAAGTAAAAAAATGGATTAACAAAGATGGGATCACTTTTTTAAGCAAAATTGGAATTAAAAAAGGATTTGTTGTTGTTGATTTTGGTAGCGGACATGGACATTATACAATTCCTGCCGCCAAAATTGTTTCAATGAAAGGAAAAGTATACGCAATTGAGAAAGATAAAAATACATTAAGAAAACTAATGGAAACAGCAGAAGAAGCAGAAGAAGAAGAAGAAGAAGAAGAAGAAGGATTGAGCAAAATTATAATCCCCATAAGTCCTGAAAAAGGAGATTTCCTTAGAATTAACCTGGATGATGAGATTGTGGATTATGCGCTTATTTATGATATATTACACTACTTTACAAAGAGCGAACGTAAAGAAGTATATAGGGAGATCCACAGGATTTTAAAAAACGGGGGAATTTTATCTGTTTATCCAAAACATAATAAAGATGATTGGCCTTTATGGAACTTAGCTGATCTGGATTTGGAAGATATTACCCAAGAAATCACGGAAATTGGGTTTATTTTCAAAAGGAAAGATAATATGGAACTTTTCCATGATGAAGGTTATGAAACTGGAAATATTTTAGAATTTAAGAAATATTAATGATTTTGTTTGTTAAATAATACATTATGTTTATAACCATTTATTTTGCTCCCGATCATTTTTTTTGTATATTATATTCTCTTTACAGATAAATCTGGTTTGGGAGGAATTCGATGAAATATCGGAATAGGTTTTCCAAGAGTAAAACATCCCCATACCATATGTCCACGGGGAATTCCGATAAATTTACTTAGAGATCTTAGTCTCTGAAGAGATTCTTGAGCAAATCCAATCCAGCAAGAGCCTAATCCAAGAGATTCTGCAGCCAACATTCCGTAAGTCATTATAATTCCACTATCACACCCCGCCAAGTTTCCATATTTTGGAGAATATAGAAAAATTACACATGGAGCATTAAAAAAGATAGGATCTTTGCCAGCAAGAGAATCATTAATAATTCTATCTATGGATATGGTGAAGCTCGGCTCTCTTATTGTTTTTCTAAGTTCTCCATAAATGAAAAATTTTTTTATAAAGAAATTTGTCGCTAATTTCCGAGTTAAGCTAATAGCATTAACAATTTTTAGAGATAATGTTTTAATTTTCTTTGGATCTGTCAAAATTATAAATTTCCAAGCCCTTGCGTTGCTTGCACTCGGAGCATACTTCATTACATCTAATATTTCTTTAATTTCTGTTTCTGAAACAGGCTCGGGATGATAACGACGGATGGAACGTTTAGTTTGTAAAAGCAATTTCAGTTGAGGAAACAAAGTGTTAAAATTCATGGAATTTTTGGATATCTTTATCACTTTTTCAACACTTTGATAGATTATTGCATCTGTAGGGCAGATTGAAAGACAATGACCACATTGAATACAGACGGAATAAGGATCACTAAATGATACAATTTTTTCGGAATCGTTTTTTTCCTCCAAAAAGAAATGTGATGGGCATTCCGCAACACATTCCAAGCATTTAATGCATTTTTCATGATCGATTTCGATTATTTTCATTTAATTCTCTTATTTTATTTCATTTCAAACGAAATAAAAAGTCATTGTTATTTGTTTGAATCTTGTTTCATCTATTTAGTAGATATCTTTCAAATTATCTGGGCGATCCAATATTGGATAATAGAACAATATAAAATTAATAAAATAAAAAAAAAAAAAGAAATAAACTCTACTTATTCAACTTTTATAAGATGAAAAGCAAAAGTCCATTGCTTTGTTAGAACAAATCCAAATGCGAAACAGACAGCTACTATTAGTAGTAAAACTGGGAGGGCTCCGAATACAAAACCAGCTAAACTATCAACTCCTCCAGCTATTAGTATTGCTAATAACATACCAGCAAGACTCATAACTGCTCCCCCAATCGAAACTAAGAGAGGTGTCCATCCTTCTGTGCCTTTCTTGTAGACTAAGAACGGTAAGATAACCATTGCCAATCCACTAGGAATATGAACCAACATAACCGCAAATGGTGCTAAATCTGCCCATGCTGTAATAGTTTTTGTTAATAAAATTAACAATGCTCCTACTAAAACAAAAATTACATATCCCATTCCAAATTTTTTGGATATTTCTTCATCGAACACTGAAGAGTAAAAAAGACCGGCTGCTATTCCGCCAGGTATAAACACGCCTAAAACCGATACTGGCCATGACAGCAAATGCTCATAATTTCTTCCAATAACTAGGATTACTCCCGCAGCAAACAATACAAAGAATGCTATTGCCCAGAGAAGATGGTTCATTTTTTTATTCTTTAGATAATCCAATACCATAAACACTGAAAACAATAACGCAGCAACTCCTGTAATCAATAATAGGATTACAGCATACATTGGTACATCAATTTGTAAAATCATATTTTTCACTTTTTATTTTTACTATATATTCAAAAAAAAAAAACTCTTTTTTTATGTCTTATCCATAAATTATATAAAGCTTTACCTTAGTACTTTAAATGTTGTTTTATATGTAGAGATCAAGCTAATTATTTCTACTTTTTAAATATCTTACTTAATGGATAAAGGGTGTTTAATAATCGTTAATGAAAATCGTAGAATCAGACGTGAAAAAAAAACAATTGGGATAATGATAAAAATTAATTGTAATTCGCATCATCATACCAAAGAAAAACTATGTGATGAATGCCAAGAATTACTGGATTATGCATTATTAAGAGTAAATCGATGTCCCTTTTCAGAAAATAAACCTACATGTGAGAAATGCTTAGTTCATTGTTATATACCAGAAAAGCGCGAAAAAATTAGAGTTGTAATGCGTTATGCTGGACCACGAATGATATGGAATCATCCGATCCTTGCTATACTTCATCTTATTGATAGTCTAAGAAAACCACCTTAAATTTTAGAATTATCATTATTATACTTTAAATTTCTAATGTTTTTCTTCTCAAGCTCTCTTTTCATTAAAGGTTCATATATTTTAGAAAGATTTTTCTCTTTTTTTCCCTAAAGTCATATGATTAAGATGGATTTTTCACAATTATTACATGAAGTAACTCCGCATACGTTAATGTTTCAAACAGATAATTCCAATGCAGGGGTTATTATTTTTCCCAATTTTATTGTAGCAATCGATCCAACAATGTATCCTCCTGATGCTCGTGGTTTTCGAGATATACTTGAAAAAAACTACAAAAAGCCTGTAAAATTTTTACTAATAACGCATTATCATGGAGATCATGTTTTTGGAGCAGCTCCCTTTAAAGACGTTGAAATAATTTCTCATGAGTCTCAATTGGATTTGATTGATGAAAAATTGAAAGGTGAATGGTCTAAAACTGCATTTGAAGAATGGAAAAAAGAAGAACCCGATCGCGCTGATGCAATCGATCAAATAGAAATCTGTAAACCTACTAAAACATTTAAATCTGAATTTATAATTACAGACGAGGAAAATGGGTACCGGTTGGAGATTTATCATGCTGGAGGTCATACAAAAGATTCTTCCTTTGCTTATTTTCAGAAAGAGAAGGTTATTTTTGCAGGTGATCTTATGTTTGCTAAAAGTTTTCCTTGGGCAGGTGATCCGACATGTAACCCTGATGCTTGGATTCAAGCATTCGAAAAAATTCTCACTCTTGATTTTGAACATGTAATTCCTGGGCACGGACCTCTCGTTGGACGGGAGGAAATTGTGAAACATTTAGATTTCTTTAAAGATTTAAGAAAAATTATAAAAAAATCTATAGAAAAAGGGATTTCAGCGGATAAGATTAAAATTCCTAATTTTTATTCTCCTGTTCAACCGGGAATGGATACTCGCTCAATCGAGCATTGGCTTAAGTTTTACTCGCTAAAATGAGATAATTTACTTATTTTGCTTTTCTTTTACAAATTCAACTTGTTAGTAAGTTAAAATTAAATATGCTGTCTGCATATATTTACATAGATGATAATATTCGATAGTTCTCCATTAATCCATTTAACAAAAATTGGGAAAATTGAATTTGTTTTAAAGTTATTCGGTAAAATTTATATTCCAGTTGCTGTATATGAAGAAGTTGTAGAAAAAGGATTAAAATTTGGCTATTCAGATGCAATTTTAATCCAGAATTTAGAGAAAGAAAAGCTAATATTAAAAATAAAAACAAAAAAACATGATCCAACTCTTGTGAATTTTCTTCATAAAGGCGAAATAGAAGTTTTACAGGTGGGGGAAGAATATACTAATAAAAAAAAATGTCTTATAGTTATGGATGAAAAAAAAGGGAGATTGGTTGCAGAACAGAGAAATATCCCATTTATTTCTACAGCAGGATTGATTTTATTATTATTACAACATAATATAATAAAATATGATTTGTATTGTTCTAATTTAGCTAAGTACGCATCAAATGGATGTTTTTCTCTTCAAAATTATCAAAATTACATTAAAAGAGGTAAAATATATGAGTGAAAGGTTATCAATTATTATTTCGAAGGCATTAAAAAA
>JAUWPK010000274.1 GCA_030611625.1 Promethearchaeum sp.
TGATAAATCTCTTGAAGCAGATTTTAAAGAAATAATTAAGCAAACATCGAACTTGCGTAAGTAATAATTTGGGGGAATGAAATTTGGCTAAGAAGGAAAGAGCTAAACGCTATGATGATGATAGATCTCAATGCTACGCCCAAGTTGTCCAGATAATCGGTCGTACAGGTTTAACTGGAGAGATTATGCAATGTAAAGTTAGAATTCTCGACGGGAAGGATAAACAACGTATTATTACTAGAAATTTGAAGGGTCCAATCCGCAAGGATGATATTGTTGTTCTCAGAGAAAGTGATCGAGAAGCTAAGAAGATTCGCCGATAGAGCGATAGAAATAGTTATATCTTTTTTCTTTTAAATTATCAATATATTTTTTATTCGTTTTTCTTTTAAATTATGTTTCAAATTATATGATATGGGTGATATGAGTGAATCTGAGAAAAAATCTAAAATAAGCGGATCAAACATTTTTCTTCTTATATTTTTTATTTTAATAACTATTGTTGCAATTCTTGTATGGTTAAATCCTGAAGCAGGCAATGAACTTATTGATAGTTTGTTTGAATCTGACACAGCATCGGCATCAATATGGGCTGCGATAGGTTTCACAATGCTCGCTTGTTTTTTAGGGGCACTTGTACCGATCCCAATTCCATACATGGTCTCTGTATCTACATTGTCTTTTGCATGGCTAAATCCACCAATTCAAAACGCTTGGTTGTTTATTATCGCTCTGGCATTAGCCGCAGCTATTGCTAATACCATTGGAGACATGCTCGATTATGTAATTGGATTGGGAAGTGAGAAGATTCTTGAACGAGACGATCCAGAACTTCAAGGACGATGGGCAAAGCTCATTATGAAACATCCAAAAGCGATACCTTGGGTTGTAACCATATTTGCTGTAACACCTTTACCAGATAGCCTACTTTTAGTTCCTTTAGGTTTTGTAAAATATTCAGCTAAAAAATCAATTCTCTATATGTTTATTGGTAAAATTATGATGATGGGTATAATGGCTATAGCAGGGATTTATGGGATTGATTGGCTTTTGTCTTTAGCAGGTGAAAGTAGTTGGGTTCTGGGAGTGATATTTCTTTACGTAATGTGGTTGATGATTTTTATAATGGTAAAAATCAATCCAGAAAAGAAAGAGAAATAGTCCTTTTTTTTGGTTATACTTTATCAATTTTTTCTCTACATATTCTTTACTTAATCAGTTTAACAATCTTGTCAATTCTATCTAACCTAATTCTGATTATACAGAACTTTCAACCGTCACTTATGGGAGGGTTCGGACTCATGACATCATCATTGAACGTCCAAGTTTGTCCAAAATAATACTATGCGTGCCTTGGGAATTGCCTATTTAAATGGATTGTGGGAAGGAATTCAAAAATCAGAAAAAAGATAATAGAATAACGATATATTGATTAAGAAAAAATTTAGAAGGAAAAAAAGTTTTTTTATATCTGATTTTTTATTTTTGCCCATAATATTGCGTCCAACGCACTTTTCGAGCAGGTTTTTTGAAAACTAATTTCATCTTTCTACATTTCTTAGTACAGAATTGGAAAACCTCACCGTTAGCTTTCACAAAGGTCATTCCCGTTCCGGGATTTATATCTTTTCCACAATATGAACACTTTAATATTTTTACCATTTTAATTCCACCATGTTATTTTCTTTAAAACGTTTTATTTCTCCTTTTTTGCAGTGAATAATTTTTCCTTTCCGAATTTTGTCACTACGCAGTTTAATTGGGAGATTCCGTCTGTAACTTCATTTCCAAGAACAATTTTCCTTCGTTTACTACCTTTTCGTTTTGGTTTATAACATGGGCCTTTTGAAAGTAAAATCCTTTTTTTTACAGGACCATGAACGTCCATTCTCATTGGTATGCCTCCACGGTCTGAACCACCAGTAATCATTAGTTCATAACCTGGTAAACCAATGAGACCGCCATTAAATGCTTCACGGATTTTTTTACCAACCAGTGGAGTAAATTTAGAAGGATCTATTTGAATTACTTTGGTTTGACCGCGAAATTCTTCTGGAGCATCTTTTCCAGCAGATATATTGATTTTATGTGTTAATTCTTCACTCATATGATATCACTCACCTTGGTCAGGTCATAAAAATTAGATTTTCATGTGCCCGGGCCATTTTCCACGTATAATGAATTACGTTTCTTTTTCAAGAATTATGGATTCGAGTAAATTTTAAAATGATTCTTTAAAAAAAAATTTTACGAATTTTCGAAATTTTCATCCTTTCTATTTCTATTTTTGTTTTTATTTTTATTTTTCTTATGAAGAGTACCGCGCCTCTCACCAATGTAATATGGAATGAATACAGCTGCAATGAGAACGCATGTAAAAATTATTATTGAAATGAGTAGAGATGATGGATTTCCATCAGTTTCGTTTTCTGGAATATATTGGCTGGAAATCTCGATTGAAACAGAGTCCATGTCTGAAAAAGTATCCGATCCATTTGAAACAGATATTCCAAAACCACTTAATACTCCATTATAACCTCTCCATTGAAACCAATAGTCATTCATTAATCCTGTGTCAATATCATACCAGGTCATTGAATATTTATGTTCGTCAAGAAGTCTGAGATACTCATAATCAATCAAGGGAGCGTTCGGTAACAATTCATTAAATTTTACTTCTAAATCATTCCAATGTTCAATTGGGATAAAAAATGGGAGAGTATATCTTTGAATTGGTTCCCAAATTGTTGTGTTAAGCCTTTCTACCATTATTGGGCCAGTAAAATTTAAAATATCTTGAGCAATCTCCGTTAAATTATATTTATAGGTAATATTTGATGTTTTTATTTCAAAAGCTTTGTTTCCTTTTATATTTTCAGTTAAATTGAGAAATTGATATTCCTGAATTATTTCATCAACAGTTGTATTAATGGATGAATTGGAATTAATGTAAACCTCGAATTCCAGTGAAGAATCTGGTTTTACTATCCATTGATATTCCTCAATATTTGCCTCAGTTGATGGATATGCACTTATTTCAGTAAAACTAGTGTTAAAAATAAGAATATTTAGAAATAGGAGGTATATAACTCTATTTTTAATTTTATCTTTAAATTTATACATTGTAATCATGCAGCCCAATACAGATTATCTAGCTTTCTCATTATTTTAACATATTCAATCAATACTTCTAATGTATCTGGTGTAAGTTCATCTCTAAATTTTGTTCTGAGTTGTCGAATGTGGCTTTCTGGTGCCTTAAGATATAGTTTATCCGTTTCTTGGACATTTCTTCCAAGGACACCTCCCTTTATAGAAATCGCTACTTCTTCTCCTTTTATTGCTTGTTTAACTGGTATATTATTTTTTTTAATTGAATGCAAAGTCCCTACATTTTTCCCATCTTGGTTAATCAGTTTCATTTTTGGAATTATTGTTCCTCCTTCAACCAATATACCAACAACTAGTGGATCTGAACGTCGAAATATATATTGTGGAAGAATAGAGATTTTTCCGGGTAATATTAATTCATTCATTACATTAGCAATTTCATCATTTTTCCTTGTTATAATATATTCTTTATAATCTTCCACAATTCGGTATACAACTGGTGATTGAAACACTCTGATTGATTGATCTAACGCTTCATTTTCTGCATCTGGGAGTATTTTTACATTAAACGCGCAAATTTGACCAGAATATTCATCAACTTCTCTTGCTGCTACTGCATCAGCTACATCCTTCTTTGTTATTGGACCTACTTCTGCTTTTCTAATTGAAAAACCTTCTTGTTTAAAGAGTAATGCTGCAGCTTCTAATGATCCTAATGTATCTGCTTTAAGAATAATTCCTTCATCATCTGTGGAAATAGTTATTGTTTCTAATTCTTCTTTTATTATATTAACAATGTCATCAAGGCTATCTTCTGGACCAACCGCTCGTAATGGAGATCCTGCTACTACATCGTCTATATCGGGTGCTAAGATTTTTACTCCTGCTGCGGCATATATTATTTCATTATTTGTAAATTTTTTTGAAGGATCTCTAATTTCATCAAGATCTTTTGGTGTTAATAGGGCGCGTATATGGGTGACAATTGGACCGTGAGTGCCTCCAACAACGATTTGCTGACCCTTTTCCAAATGTCCATCGAAAATGATACAATCTAATGTCATTCCATAACCAGTTTCTTTTTTAACTTCTAATACTACCCCTTGAGCTGGACCGTCTGTATATGTTATCTTTTTTTGGAGATATTGCTGCACTATTCCTAGTAACACTATTAATAAAGTAGGAATTCCTTCCCCTGTTTTTGCTGATGTTGGAACAATAGCCAAATTCTTTGTAAAATCTTGAATTCTATCATAACGTTCAATTCCCGGGAATTCATCTTCATAAAATAATCCAATTGTCTCGTATAGGTATTTATCAAGTAATTCCTTGGTGAATTTGTTTTGTTTATTATAAGTTACCATAAAATCTGCATTTTTTTCGGATCTCCAACCATTTATTCTGTCAATTTTATTTGCTGCGATTATGAATGGGACTTTTTTATCTCTTAGGATTCTAACTGCTTCCCACGTAGTCTGCATCGGACCTGTAGGCATTTCAATAACTAATATTGCGAAATCTGCAACTGCACCTCCCCTCTTTCTTAGATTCATAAATGCAGTGTGCCCTGGAGTATCAATCACTAATAATCCTGGAATAGTGATTTTTTTTCGTAAAGAATCAGGTGCTTTACAAAAATCTAAAATAGTTTCCATAGGGAAAAAAGATGCGCCAATATGTTGGGTAATTCCAGCTGCTTCTCTTTGTTGGACAATCGTACCTCGAACATAATCAAGCAAAGTTGTTTTACCATGATCTATGTGCCCTAAAACAGTTATGATCGGACTTCGTATTTTTCTTTCATTTTTTTTTTTTTTTTCGACCATTGAGATCACCCAAAATTAATTATATAATTTTTTTAAAAAAACCAAATTTTTGTTTAATTATTGTTTAATTTTTGTAATTTTATT
>JAUWPK010000109.1 GCA_030611625.1 Promethearchaeum sp.
CAGTATACAAATAATTTTAAATTTTGTCAAGATTTAATATTAAATTGGTTAATTCCACAGATTGGAAATTTTAAATCAAAATCTGAACTTGTTTTAAATATCTTTCTAACTATCCTATCTAGAGAGCCTGATACTTTAATATTCCGTAAAAATAATCTCTCTACCGCATTGGAAATTCAAAAAAGAGCCCAAAAAATTCAAAAATACAAGATGGATCAGACAAAACAGGGGAGAGATTTAATTTTTAATCTTAATAAACATATGACAAGCAAAAATGGAAAATTAAATCCAGGAACCACTGCAGATTTAACTGCTGCAGTGATCTTTATATGTATCGTGTTTGGAATTATTTAAATCAATTCATGACGCTGATAGCAGTTCCGATTTTTGTAATAATTTCTTTTATTTTCTTTGGATCAATCTGAATTTTTAATGCTACTTCGTCCAAATCTTTCTCTTCACGAAAACTCTCTTCTATATTTTCTAATAATTCAAAATCTTTTTTATTAAAACCTTGTAGAGATAAAAGAGGGATTAGATCTTCCGAAATATGATGGATTGTTGGGAATACCTTTCTTTTTTGAATTATTTTTCTATAAATTAATTCAGTAATGTATCGTTCAAGCTTAATTTTGGTTATTGTAGCTTGATCCTGCATTTTTTTAAAAGAAATTCCTGTATCAATAATTTGTAGAATTTTGATGATTTTAGCTGAATTATATTTGTTTATTAAGGAAAGGTTTTCGGGAGTTCCACCTTCTAAATAATTATTAACAATTTGAGTCTGTTCAAAGATATCCCAATCATAATACTTAAATCTGAAATAGATTAGATTTTTTGCCCACATATTAAAAAATTCTTCATGAATTTGATTTAGGTCAATTTTCAATTCTTCTGAAAATTCTTCAATAGACCATGTTCCATCAATTTTATCAAAAATATATCGATCAATATCTTTACTTTCTAAAAATTCAATCAAATCCTGATCTTGCATTTGTTTATCAAAATCATTTTTTTTCTCAGGAATTAGAAAATCGGGGAATAAATACTCTGAAAAATTTCTGCTAAAATTTTCAATAGCTATAGATGCAATCTTAACACCTAGAGATTCACCCACTGGTAATTCCTCCTCTGGAATTTCCTCTTTCATGTCAATCTCTTGATCTAATTCAATTATCGACTTCTCAAGTAAAGGAATCAATTTTGAATAGAAAGAATCTGTGACAACCATTAAGTAAAATTTTTCCACTTTAACAAATGTATATACAAAACTCTGCCCCAAATCCTCCAGTTCAATCTTAAAATTTATGATTTCTTCACTATTATTTAAATCCTCATAAGAAATTCCTTGATCGGATAATATCTTATTAAAGTCAAAGTTGTATATAGTCTTAGTGAAGGTTAAATCTTTGAAATCTATCAAACATTTCCCGTTTTCGGAATTAAATAAAGCAATATAGAAAAATCCGTGCAAATTTTTCAGCTCTTAAAATTTTAGTAAATATTAAAAAAGTAATTAAAAAGTAAACTTGGACCATTCATCTTCTTCTTCTTCCTCTTCATCTAAAGATTTGGTCTTTTTCTTCTTCTTAACTATCTTGTCCCTTTCCTCTTCAGTTTCCCCAGTCTCTTCTCCAAAACTATATAATTCTTCTTCAGAACTACTTTCTCCAAGCTTAGAACCTTCCTCAACTGAGATAATACTGCCCGAAACTTCTTCTTGTTTTTTAAGGATAGATGTTTGAGTCTGTTCAACTGAACTCATATCTTTAATTATATATTCCTCAGTGTGTTTCTCACCTTTCTGAACTAATTTTAAGAAATCACCGTGAATTTTTATCGATATTGCTGAATCAGAATTTAATAATCTAAGGTTTACTTCTTCACGAGCACCTTCTTTAGGCATTCGAATAACTTGGGCTCTTTGATTTTGAAAAACACCTGATATTATCTCTACCATATCACCCTCCTCCAAAATTTCTGTAACCTTTCTTGGAGAGATTACATGAGATATAGATTCAAGATCTATAGAACCTACAATTTTACCTTTAATATGCCGTAATCCAGCAATTGTTATCATAACGTCTCTTTGATGAAAAGCTTCAATAAAAACATAACCCCTTAATTCTTCGGCGATCAATAATGCCTTTAAATCTGGGAAAGGATTTAATACGCGAAGTCTATTGAATATGTTTTGGAGAACGCTCTTTTCTTGGCCGATGGTTGTTCTAACGGCGAATATCGTTGTTTTAATTTCCTTTTCAACAGGAGATGATTGCTTTGAGGACATATAATTTACCCATTTTTTTCCTAAAATCCCTTTTTTTCATATTTAGTGTTAGAAAAAGGGAGTAATTATTAACTTAAGTTTTTTAAGTAAAAAAAATTTTGCTTTTTAAAGAAATAATAAGACACAATTCAATAAAAGAGACTATAGAAGTAAAAAATTTAAATTATTATCCATTTTATCCATTATACTTTATTTTCAGCTTGAAGTGTTTGCGAAAAAAAACTGGAAACAACGGCATCTTTTCACTCTCTGGGTGAAAACTCATCCATACGCCATGTATGGATGGGTATTGTATTATGGATTCCTAATTCGGCAAAAAATAGCGTATGAAAAAAAATTAGTGAATGAAAAAATGCCAAAAAATAGAAGACGCAATCAAGCAGAAGTAACCAAACGCCCCAGAATACCCAATTACAGGAATGATGAATTACTTGGGGTATGTACTGAAATCTATGGAGGAGAACATATGCAGATCAAGTGTGAGGACGGAAAAACATATTTAGGTCTCATCCGCGGAAAAATTAAAAAGAGAATGTGGGTTCGTGTCGGTGACGTAGTCTTGATAATGCCTTGGGCAGATATGACTGTAAGAAAAGGCAAGGCTCCAAAAGCCCATATTATTTGGAGATACACCCGAACACAAACTAATTGGCTTCAAAACCATAGATACATAAAACCTGAATTTTTAGAAGACATGCAGAATATTTAAATCATATCATAACCTTTCTCACTTCTATAATGAATATAAGGCTCAAGAATGGGCGGGATTGTAAGATTCGGATATTCTAACAAGAGATTAGGGCCGAGAATGATTCCTTTTAGCGTTGGGATTTTGGCGAGTGATTCTGGGAGGGTTCGGATTTTAGGACAATCTTCAAGCTCGATTCTTCTTAGATTGGGCAAATTTCCAATTTCGCTTGGGATATGTTCGAGATTCCGGCAGAAACGGAAATATAAGGTGTGAAGTTTTTTGAGCGAGCGGAGACCGATTTTAGGAGATAAGGTTTTTGGTATCGTATAACTTTCTAGCAGAAGTAGTTCAATTTTTGGTGTGAGATCAAGAAACGGTGTGATATCGATCGAACTGGTAATGGTTTGGATATTAGGAACATTACTAAGAACCTCAATTATAGCGGATTTCATTATTTTTCGATATTCGACCTTATCGGGATAACTACCCATAAATTTAATCCCCCATCCAATAATTTTGTCGATTTCTTTATCATAACGCGGTCCGATCTCACAATCAAGTAGTGGGCTGAAAACATCCTCCAAATTTTCGATTGGTCGGTTTGTACTTGGATTAATAACAATTATTTTATTTGTTTTTTGATATCGGAAATTTTCGGGTTTAGCACGTTTGGTCAGGTCATGCATGGTTTTCCAGTAATCCAGCATAATTTTTTGTATGATAGGGGACTTAGTATAGTGTTTTTTAACCCATTTTTCATATTCAACAAGCATTGAGGTTTACACCGAAATAGATTTTAAATCTTATTCAAGATCATAAGATAATAGAAAATATATAATTATGTCGCAATTTTTCTGAATCTATTGAATATCAAATAATAAATAATATAACCCCCCCATAAATTGCAGTACAGACCCCAAAAAATATGCAATAAAATTTCAATCTTATTCAATTTCTAAAAATTTCCTTTGCCGCACAAAAATTACTTTTATATTACGATTTCGGCATTTTCTGCGTAATTCTTTATCATTAGTTGCAATATAAACATCATTACCATCTTTAAATGAATTAAGAGCGTAATCTAGAAGTAAATCATCAACCAAGTTTCCGGGGTGCTGTCGCTCACATTGGATTAATGTAAATGATTGTTGTTCCAAAATCTCGCGACATAATTTATATTCTTGTTTTAATTTAGTTTTTCGCGGATATTTTCTGATTTTTTCTTCTAATTCGGTAAAAATTGCAGAAAGAACAACCAATTTGAACGCCTTAGGAAAATTCGTCTCCAATTCCTTGTAAATATCAATACCTAATGTTGAAGGAACTAAAATAAAATTAGCGTCTAAAAAAATTTGAGAAGCCACATTTTTCCGCTCTAATCTCGTTGTTTAGTAAAATACGAGTATAAATCATCTTCATCCTTTTTTGGCTTCTTTTCTTCTTTTTCTTTTTTTTCTTCTTCCTTTTCTTCTTCTTCAACGGTAGTTGTTGGTTGTTGCGTAAAAGATTGTGCAGGTTCAATAATAGGAGGTTCGCTAAAAGGAGCTGGAATTTTTGCTGGGTCACTAACTGGATCTGGAATATATGGAGGTTCGTTAGCTGGAGCTGGAATAAATGGAGGTTCGCTAACTGGATCTGGAATAAATGGCGGTTCGCTAACTGGAGCTGGAATTGTTGCTGGTTCTCTAACTGGAGCTGGAATTGTTGATGGTTCACTAACTGGAGCTGGAATAAATGGAGGTTCACTAACTGGAGCTGGAATTGTTGCAGAAGGTTGAGACTCAGGCATATTCTCATTTTCTTCTGGTGGAACTTCAACGCCATTGATTTTTAAAACTTCACGAGTTATTTTCTTAAATGCTTGTTCGACTCCTGTACCATCTTTGCTTGAAATCTTCATATGGTCAAACATTTTAAGGGGTTCTAGAAATTCCTTTGCATAATCATCACTAACAGTAATATCCTCAACACGATCTAATTTTGTTCCAACAAAAAGAATTGGAAGATCAGGATCATGGGTTCGAACAATTTTTACCCATTCATTTAAACCATCCAAAGTTCGAAGTCTTGTCATATCATAAAGCAATAATGCACCTCGTGCACCAGCTACATATGAATCTAGCATAAAACGAAACCGTTCTTGCCCTCCGAAATCCCATAATTGGATAACAGTATTAACCTTATTATCATCGGAACCTAGGGTTAAATTGAGCAAATGAAATTCTACACCAATCGTCATAGCTGTGTTTTGTACAAATTTACCGGTAACAATTCTTGTAAGTAGAGTAGTTTTTCCAACACCACCTTGTCCCGCAACAAGAATTTTGTAAACGTATTTTTTGGTCATGTTAATTTTCTTCTCATTTAAAATTCATACAAACGTGTAGTTTTTCAAATTTAATTAGATATATTTTTTTATTAGAAACATGGAATTTGAAATTTCACAATTATTATTATTTTAAAATAACTATTATTTCTATTTATTTCTAAACATTAAAAAAAAATTTGTTTTTTCCAATAATATTTCCAATTAAAAAAATTTTAGTTTTAAAAAAAAGTTTTATAATCATGATTCAGCAAGCATTCAAAATCCTTATTGCCAAATAAGCTGCGTTTTTAGCGTTGTCAATCCCAACACACCCTACCGGGACGCCTGGAGGCATTTGTACAATTGATAATAGGGCATCTAATCCACCAAGTTTAGCACTAACTGGAACTCCGATAACAGGTTTTTGTGTTTTTGAGGCTACAACTCCTGGAAGCGCAGCTGATAATCCAGCAACACAAATAAAAACATTTGCTTCAGTTTTTTTCACGTATTCATCCAATTCAATCGGATTTCGATGAGCAGAAAGTATTTTTAGTTCAAAAGGAATTCCTTCTTTAGTGAGAACATCAACGGCCTTTTGGTAGACATTTTCATCACTCTTTGAACCAGCCAAAATAGAAATTAGAACCATAATCAAATTAATGTAGGTAAATTCTTAATTTTTTTCAATTTCTGTCTTAATTTTTTTGTTTGTTTGAATATTAAAATTCACTTCCTATTCTATATTTCTGGCCATTATTTATTGGGTTTACAGCAATCAATTAAATTTAAGCGTGATTTTTAATTTTGCAAGCATTAGATTTTAATCAAATAGATATTAAAAAAAAAACTTATTTAGGTTAAACGAAAGTTTACTTTTGTAGTAGAATTGAAACAAATCAAAACAAAATAATTCGGGGTTAAAAGTTTGAGTACAAACATTTCACAAGAGGTTTACGCTGCTCTCAAAGAATTCGGTCTAACAGACTACGAAACCAGAGCTTTCATTGCTTTGATCACCAATGGCATTTCATCGGCTAAAGAGTTATCAGATCGCACAAAAATTCCATACTCTCGAATATATGATGTTCTTGTAAACCTTGAAAATATAGGTTTCGTTGATGTAATCAGCGGACGTCCGATGAAATATCAAGCAGAACGCCCTGCAAAGGTAGCTAAACTTGCAAAAAAGCAAATTGAAGAGAAATATAAAAGAATCGAATATGCTCTGCTTGAAAAATTAGAACCACTATATGGTCATGAAGAAAACATAGAGAGCACTCCGATATGGATTTTAAATGGAAATGTTCAACAAAAAATTAATGATATGATTCGAAACAGTCAAAAAACTCTCACAATTTTCCTACATATTCCGAAAGAAGAAATGCTTGAAGAATATTTTGAATCTTTTCTATTCTTGGCTGAAAAAAAAGTGGACATACTTATAATTGTAGATCAAAATAATCTTAAAATCAAGAACAAGAATATTTGGAGGAAATTGGCATCGGTGGCTAAGATTCAAGTCATCAACAACGTTCTATTTGACGGGTTTCTCTTTGATTATGATGAAATGGTTATGTTTCTAACTACTTTTTTCAAACTCTCGATTAAGGAAGAAGACATGATCTTTTTAATTCAAGAGAGTAGATTGTTAAATTACACAAAAACTTACTTCAAAATGCTATGGTCGATGGGTGAAAAATTTCTATTAAAGAATTTTATCTGATCACCGATAAAATTAAAGATAAATTATTTATAAAAAAAAAAGTTTTTTTAAATGAAGTAGTAATTTTTTAGCATTTTTATTCTATTACTGTTGGATAGCCTGCATCAATCCATGCATAAACTCCACCCAGCACATTATAAACTTTAGAAAAACCATTCACTGTTAGGATTTCTGAAGCTGTCTGACTTCGGCTTCCTGATCTGCAATGCACTATGATTTCGGTATTATTATATTGTGCAATTTCAGCAAGTCGACTTTCCAATTCACCGACAGGTATTAATATTGAGTTATTTAGATGCTCAGAATCATATTCACTTTGAGTGCGTACATCTAAAATTACGAGGTTTGGAAAGGATGCGGTGTCATTGATCATGCTGTATGCGACACCCACACTGATATCCTCATAACTTTTGGTTGCTTCATTATTTGCTACGATTTGTGGAATAAAAATTGTCAAAAGGATAAGTGTTGTGATAAAAGCAACAGTTCCAATTACTGCAATTTTATTGTTTTTTTTCATTTCCGAATTTTTTACCATGTTATACCAGTTTAATTTGTGAAATTTAGCCCCTTTCAATTTTAACATATCTTATGAATTAAAACTACTCCTAATATTTCATAATAGGAAAATTATATCGATAAAAAATGAAAGAAAAAAGAATTTTATAAACTAATAAAGATGTTATTTTTGAAAATTTTTCTACATCATACCAGGAGGCATACCACCCATTCCACCGGGCATACCACCCATGCCAGGAGGCATACCACCGCCAGGAGCGCCACCGCCACCGCCACCAACACCTGCGATAACATCATCTATTCGCAATATCATTTGAGCACATTCGCTTGCTGATTTAATCGCTTGTTTTTTAACATTCACAGGTTCTATGACATCCGCTTTAATCATATCGTCCACAACTTCGTTAGTATTTAGGTTCAAGCCAGCAAATTTTAAACCTTTTCCATGAGCAGCTCTTACTTTCATTAAAATTTCAATTTGGTCAAATCCAGCGTTCTGTGCAAGAGTTTTTGGAATAATTTCAAGTGCATCAGCAAAAACCTTTACCGCGAGTTGTTCTCTGCCTTGAAGGGTTTCTGCATATTGTCTTAATTCTTTTGCTACTTCTAATTCAGGGGCTCCACCGCCACCAACGATTGAAGGTTCTTCAATACAATCTTTAACAACGCTCAAAGCATCATGAATTGAACGATCTGCTTCATCAACAACTAATTCAGTTCCACCTCTGATAAAAACAACAACAGATTTTGGATGCTTACATTTTTCGATGAATGTCCAGTTTTCATTCATTATTTTTCTTTCTTCAACAAGACCTGCATACCCAAGACCTTCTGCATTCATATCATCTAAATTTGAAAAGATTGTAGCGCCAGTAGCTTTTGAAAGTTTATCCAAATCACTCTTCTTAACACGTCTTATGGCTGAAATTCCTTTTTTAACTAAGAAATGTTGTGCCATGTCATCGATTCCTTTCTGGCAGATTACTACATTTGCTCCAGTCTCTGCAATCTTATTTGCAAGATCTTCCAACATTTTTTGTTCTTGATCAAGGAAAGCGGTTATTTGATCTGGGCTTGTAATTTGTAATTTAGCGTCGAATTCAGTCTTTTCAACCTCTACAGCGCTCGAAATTAAAAGAACTTTTGCTTCTTCAACACGTTTATTCATTCCAGAGTTTACAATTTCTTTATCTAAAATTATCCCAGAAATGAATTGTGTTTCATCTAAAGCTGCACCGTCTTTTTTCTGAATTTGAATTCTGTCCAAGTCCACATGAGTTTTTCCTTCAATCTCTTCGCTTACAGCTAAACAAGCATCCACAACGATATCTGATATTAAATCGCTATATTCAAAAATAATTTTTGAACTCATTGATGTTTTTGCTGCTTTTTTGAGCATTACTTTATCCTTTGGATCGATAGGCACCGCAATTGAATCTAAAATTTCTAAAGCTTTTGCTGATGCTTTACGAAAACCTTCTGTTATAACAGTCGGGTGAATCTTTTGATCAAGCAATTTCTCTGCTCGTTTAAGCAATTCACCTGTTAGGATTACACTACTGGTTGTTCCGTCTCCTACTTCGAGATCTTGGGCTTTTGCCACTTCGACTAACATTTTGGCTGCAGGATGTTCAACATCAATTTCCTTTAAGATTGTGGCGCCATCATTTGTAATGGTGACATCACCAAAGGAATCTACTAACATTTTATCCATTCCACGGGGACCGAGGCTGGATCTTATAGCTTCTGCAATTGTTTTTGCTGCAAGAATATTATTTCTTTGAGCATTTCTACCGGTTGTGCGTTCTGCGCCTTCTTTCAATATAAGCACAGGTTGTCCGCCTAATTGAGTCATGGTTTTCACTGTATGATATTAGTAATAATTTGTAAATTTTTACTAATTTTAGTAAGGAAGTCTAAGTCATAAAAAAATTTAAAATTTTAGGTTTAATACGCAAAAAATTAAAAAGAAAGGTTAAATTAACAAAAAAAAGAGAAGAAAAATGCTAGATCTTCACTTCAAACTATTGTCTTAC
>JAUWPK010000095.1 GCA_030611625.1 Promethearchaeum sp.
TCTTCTACGGCAGAATGCCGAATGTATTGGGAACGTGAAGTCAAATTAACTGAAGCTGTTACCGGTTACCCAGGAAAACATATGGGTTTAATAGATTCAAAAGAAGATAAAAGTGATCGCAGCAATCCAAAATTCTATGTCATATTAAATTTCATTAAAGGCGTTACATTAAAATCCTGGTTTAATGACAATTTACGTTCAGCTAATCCTCTGGAAGTAGATGAAATTATAAAAAAAATATTCATACCTTTATGCGAATACATGGATTTTGCACATAAAAAGGGTGGAATCCATAGAGACTTTACATTCAATAATATTTTAATTGTGTCAGAGGCGAACACAAAAGATATTTACCCGATTGTTATCGATTGGGGAGGAGGAAGAAGTTTTGACCCAGTGAAACTTCAAGATGAGCCCCCATTAATTGATGAAATGGAAGGATCTGGAACAGTTATTATCACTCCTGGATTTTTTGCTCCGGAAATAATAATGCAGAAACCTCCTTTGCCACAAACAGACATATATATGTATGGTGCAGTTTTATTTTATGCACTAACAAATGGATACACGCGCGTCAAACCTACTATCTCATCTGATTATATATTACATCCACAAGATTACAATATGAACGTAAGTGATACTTTAAATGATGTTGTTGAAAAATGCACTGAATATGAACCACAAGATAGATTTCGAATATTTTCTGATATAAAAACTGCATTAGAACAACATCTCTCTGGAGATATTGGAGGATTAGATAGGTTACCATCTATTGAAACCGGAAACTCCTTTATTTTGAGAATTATCAATAATAATGCAATAATTCAATTAAATCCTTTAGCTATATCATTAGAAGACGGAAAAAATCTTCGCATTGGTCGTGAGTTAATGATTGAATCTGCAGCATGGAAAGAAAGTTATAAAGGCGTTTTTAGAGGAATTACAAGATGTAAAATTAATGATGAAGATCGTCCACGTGAGCAATTTTTTATTGGGTATAGTAAAAAACAGAATATTTTCTTTATTCATGAAGGCCGGAATTCAAACCCAACATCATTAAACGGAGAAAGATTGCCTCCAAATCAATGGATTCCTCTTCAGATGAATTCCCAAGTATCAATCTCTAGTACTACTGTTAGAGGAACGTTTGAATTAATTTCAGTTTTAGATCTTTAGAAATTCTGTGTTGGGTTATGAAAATGATAATAAATGAAAAAAATTATGGAATTATCTGCGATGTTGGAGGTAAGAGAAAAGGCAATCAAGATAGTATGTTTTTCTCGGAATTTGATTTAATAATAGCACCAGGATCTCCTGATTCAAAACAATTTTCATATAGATCAATTTTAGCAATTATCTGTGATGGAGTTTCGGGTAGTTTAAAGGGAGAAAAGGGTAGTAATTTTGTAATTCGACATTTAGCAGCCAAAATAATTGGAGATCTCCATCTAAACAATTTTGATGTTAGTAAAGAATTAAAGAAAATTCAAGATTTCATAAATCAAACTAATTCTGAATTAATAAGCGAATTCGAGGAGCTGAAAAACACACCTCAAACCACTTTAGCAGGATTTCTTGTTATTGGTCAATGGTTATGGATATTTAATTTAGGTGATAGTCGAATATTTTCCGTTAAAGACGGTTTAATTAATCAAATATCTGTTGATCATATTGGAAAGAGCGCGTCTCATGAAATAACTCAATCCATGGGGTTAGGAGAAGTCAGACCTGAGTTAAAAATCTTTAATTGGGCTTATCAAACAGAAAGTGATGAAGAAATTCTTTCTTACAAAGAAAAATTTTATATTCTTGCCTGTTCAGACGGTTTAACTGATAAAGTTAATCAAGATGAAATTCAGAAAATATTAAATAATAAATTATCCACAATAAGTGTTCAAGAAAAAGTTGAAACATTGTATAACTTAACGATGAAAAGAAAAATAGATGATAATGTCTCAATAATCGTGGTTGATCTATCTAAGTATTTCGATTCACTATCTATAATTCAAAAAATTAAACTTCAATTCGAGGAATAAATATTGATGTCAGAACAAAATGAAAAGATTATGTTGGAATTCTTTGATTTAGGAGATGCTACTCAATTTAAACAATTAGATCTTGGAAAAATTAATGAAATAGAAGAGAATTCTCATTCAATTAGTCCGATTATCTTTGATATATTTGAAAAATTAATGAAACAATGTTTAAAGGGTTTCAATTTTACAAATAATGAAATTTCCTTTACTGAATATATGGAATTTTATCAAGAGGTCAACAGATTAATTCCACGATTAAAAAAGAAGATAATTACGGAAGATTGTAATAGTAGTGTTTACTACATTGGTGATACTCATGGGGCAATTCAGGAAAGTTTTAAAATTGTAGATTTTTTCTATAAATTATTTCAATTTAACAAAGAAATTAAAATAATCTTCGTAGGTGATTATGTAGATCGAAATCCATATGACCTTGAAAATCTTACGCTGATCACCGCGTTTCATCTATTATTTCCAAGTAATGTAGTTCTCATTAGGGGAAATCACGAAGATCGCCTAATTAATACTCATTATGGTTTCATTGATAATCTATTAAGAACCTTTATGGAAAAAGGGGAAGAATTGTATGAAGAGGTAATCAAATTTTTTACTCATCTTCCTCTTGCTCATATTGCACAAATGCATTCAGGGGAAAAATTAGCAAGAGTTATGGCAGTTCATGGCGGAATTCCAATAGATCCGCTTAATTTTCTTGAACCTGCAATTTTAGAAGAGATCGAATCTAAATTAAAATGCGAAGTAGATAAAAGTGATGACATGGATGTTTATTCAGTAAGTATGCTTTGGTCAGATCCTGATGAAATGATTCAAGGAATATTAACTGGTGCGCATTTACATGGTAGAATGAGATTTGGATTTCCAGTATTTCAGAGTTTCATTGATGCAAACAAAATTAATTTAGTTGTTCGAGGTCATCAAAAATGGAATAATGGATATCATATTTTCTTTGATGGTAAATTGTATAGTCTATTTTCTACACAAACTTATGATGGCAAGATAAAATTTGAACCTAAAATGCTTAGACTTGATTTTGGACAAACTCCAAAAATAATTCCTATAAGTTTTGAATCCTTAGAAAGCGAATTAAAAAACAGTACAAATTAAAAAATTAAGGTGATTACAATAGCTCCAAATGAATTTGAAGAAGAAAACGAATTTAACGAAAAAACTAGGATAATTGGAGAACAATCTTATAAAACGCTAAAACCCACTCTTAGTAAAATTATTGAAACGCAAACACAAATGATTTTTGATGGAAAAACTCAAAGAATAGGGGAATCAAAGGAATCTACTATCGTAGATGAGTTTTGGACTTATTACTCACAATTTTCATCTGAGAATTTGCCATCAGAAGAGAGATATTATGGAGATGATTCTGCAGAATTAAAAATAACAATTCTTATACGCATGTTTCAAGATTTCTACTTAGAACGTATATATCCTCTAAGTTTCCCTGTTCCTATCATTCAAAAATCATATAGATCCACTAAAAACAAAATAAAAAAACCAGCAAAACTTTTCTTTGTAGGTGACACTCATGGATCCTTTTTTGATACAATAAAATTAATTCCATTTTTTGTTGGAGAGATCCAAAAGGGGCAAGAGAACAGATATGAAGTTAAAATTGTCTTTATTGGTGATTTTATTGATCGAGGAAAATTAGACATTCACAATCTTCTTCTTTTAATGTCTTTTAATTTAAAGTTTCCTCAAAATGTGTTATTGTTACGTGGAAATCATGAAGAAATTTCAATAAATGCTCATTATGGCTTTGGAACTAGAGTGATGAAGCATTTTTCACAACTTCTATTTGCTTCTTTTAATCATATGTTTAAGGATTTACCTTTAATTTCGATTTTTCATTGTAATGAAGGGAGTATTATGTGTTTACATGGAGGCATCCCAATAATCCCTAATAAATCTACAGGAGAATATGAAGTACCTCAATTAAATTTGTATCAATTTAATAATCGCCAAGTTTGGATTGATGAAATGGATGATGTAACTCAACAAATTTTATGGAATGACCCAATTCGAAATTATGATCCAAATTCGGGGCAAAAATATTTTAAAAGTCGACGAGGAATAGGATATGTTTTTAATCATGAAATTTTTAATGCATTTTGTATCAAAAATAAAGTAGATCTATTATTTAGGGGCCATCAAGTATTTATAAAAGGTTATCATAAGCATTTTGATAATCGATTTATCACAATTTTTTCTGCAACAAATTACGTAAAGAAAAAAATCGATGCGAAATTTATAGAATTAGATTCGGGAGATATATATAATTTTAAAGTCCATGATATTCAAGAACTTACCTCCCAAACTAAACAGTAAGGAATAAATTATGAGTTATAGCTATGAAATAAAGGATTTTGATGCTGGAGCCCGCATTGGTTTAATGAAATTGGGGAAAAAAAAATTGGAAACACCAAATCTTTTTCCAGTGGTAAATCCTTTTCAAAACCCAATTTCCCCAAAAGAATTTTACGATCACTTCAAAGTTCAAGCAATTTTCACTAATGCATACATAATTTATAAAAACAGAGAAAAAAATCCTGAAATTCTCCAAAAAGGGTTACATCGACATTTAGATTTCCCGGGTATAATTGCTACAGATTCTGGTGGATTTCAAGACTATATGTATTCTGGTGATATAAAACTTACTCCTGAGGAAATTGAACCTTTTCAAGAAAAAATTGGTTCTGATTGTCCAGTTATTTTGGATATTCCTGTTCAAACAACAGATCCATATGAAGAGGCAAAAAGAAAAGTATGTATTACAATTCAACGTGCAAAGGATAATGTTTTGCGACGTCAAAGACATGATACTGCATGGTTTGGCCCCATTCATGGGTCCATATATCCTGATTTATTAAAATTGAGTTCTCAAGAAATGTCCAAACTAGATTATGGAATCTATGCAATTGGAGGAGTAGTTAAGACTTTTATAGATTATAGGTTTGATCTTGATATCGAAATATTATTGAATGTTAGAAAATGGATTGATCCAAGTAAACCATTGCATATGTTCGGACTTGGGCTTCCAAATTTCTTTTCTCTTGCTGTCGCTTGTGGTGCAGATTCATTTGATTCTGCCGCTTATATTCTTTATGCAAAAGATGATAGGTATTTCACGTATACGGGAACTAAGAATATAAAAAATTTAGTTGAATTACCTTGCCACTGTCCCATTTGTATTAAATATACTGCCTCCGAAATTCAAAAACTTCCAAAGGACAAACGAATTGAAGTGATTGCGCGTCATAATCTTTATCATTCTTTTTCTGAAATCCGCACAATCAAGCAAGCAATTCGCGAAGGAACATTATGGGATTTAGTCGAACAAAGAGTTCATGCGCATCCCAAATATATTAAAGCTCTAAAAAAAACACTTGAGTTTCCAGAGCATTTTAATCAACTATTAAATATGAATAAAACAAAAGGTCAGAAATTATTGAGCCCTTTTTCATTCTATAGACCCCATTTACAGTATTTTCGAAAGAAAATTGAAAATTTTAAAATTTTACCTCAGAAAACGATTTTACTATGTATACCTGAATTAGATCTTCCAAGTGATAAAGGAGTATCTTTTAAAGATTGGAAGAAAGATATTAAATCAAATCCACAATATGAAAAAATTCAAGTAGTAGTCATCAGCAATTCATTAAGTGTTATTCCCATAGAATTGGCCGAAATTTATCCCGCAGGACAACGTGAAGGATTTATTAACATCGAACATAAAAATAAAGAAAAATCCATATTATTGAATGCTTTTAGAAAATTTCTATTTAGAAACAGAAATCAATTAGGTTCTATAAAAATCCTTATTCCGGAAATAATAATTAATGAATATGGAATACAGGAGCCTTTTTTCCCCAAAATCCATTTAATTAATTATATTGAAGGTATTATATCCGAGCATTTTCCAAATATAAAAACTTGTGCTATTCAATCTTTAGAGGACCTCTGAATGAAAGTAGAGCGTATTTTACTTGATGAAATTATTGCGCGAGGGCATCCAAATGTTTTGGGAACCCATAGAACAACTATTGAAATAACCACAGAAGATTTCCTAACAACAAATGGAAATTGCATAATCGGGGTTTTGAGTTCTAAAAGTGTGAATGATTATAATCCTAAATTAAAAGAAGCAATTCAAAATGGAAATAAAATCAATATTGAAATGATTGCGGGTCCATTTAGTGAAAATTTTATTGGAGTAGGTCATAAAGATTTAATATTATCAAATGTAGTTTCTATGGTCTTTCGTTTAAGTGAGTTTATTTCAGATAGAACAGCCCTGATTAATTGTTCGAAATCCTCAATAGAACTTGATAGAAATTTTATAAATTATTTAAAAGACCCAGCACATAATCTTCGAGTTAATTTTTATCAATTGAGTAATAACATGTAACTATATTATGAGTGAATCAGAGAAATGGATCTTACAAATTGATCGCATTAATGGCTATTCGATAATTAAGAAACTTCAAGCTTTAAACGCAATTGATTCAAATTTCAAAATTCACACCCGAGACAATTCCATTTTTATTCCTTTAAAGCAAGAGATAGAGAATTTACCAGATTTACTTTATGGATATGAATTTAAATTTTTTGTAGCACATAAAAACGATGAAAACTTAAAAGAACGTAGATTTTTTCATAACAAATCCCTTAAAGAAACTCTTAAGAAGATTATTCCCTCTGAATACCATAATATATTACCAAGAGCATTTGATATCATTGGAGATATCGCGATTATTGAATTAAATCGGAACGAACAAACGCCTTTACGACCTTATATCAGTAAAATTGGACAAGTAATGCTTAAAAATCATCCAAATATTAAATCCGTTTATGAAAAAGCAAGTGATATTGAAGGAGTCTACCGAACAAGAAAGTTTGATCTAATTGCAGGGACAAATAATACTGTAACCATTCATAAGGAAAATTTATGTACATTTATTGTTGATATTGAACACACCTTTTTTTCACCAAGATTGGCATATGAAAGGCAGCGTATAGCTAATCTTGATACTGAGTTTAATTCAAATGGGATAATTTGGGATGTTTTTTGTGGTGTGGGACCATTTATTATACAAATTTCAAAACAGAACCCTATGTCTCATTATATTGGGACAGATATTAATTGTCGAGCAATTGAACTATCTATAAAAAATATAGATTTAAATAAAATTAAAGGTGAAATTGAGTTTTATTGTCAAGATGTGAAAGAAATTACAACTTTACCGGCCTTTACTAAACTTCAACATAATATATCCCGATTTATAATGAACCTTCCCGAAAAATCAATCCAATTTTTAAAATATTTGCCCCCGTTTATTCAAAAAGGTGGTTCCTTATTGCATATTTATCAATTTAATAATAAAATCAACCCAATTCAAGAAGCAAAAGAAATATTTGAAAAAGAATTGATTAAATCAAGAATTAAATTAAAAAAATATATATTCTCAAAAATTGTAAAACCTTTTTCTCCTAATAATGTGATGACAGTGTTGGATGCAATTATTTCTATATAAAAAAATATAAAAAAAATGTTTTTAGATTATAACTTTACTCCTTTAACAAATGGATACATTAATGCTTGGTTAAAGATCATAACTAAATCATAAATATTTGTATAGAAACCGGAAACTATACCCTCAGAAACATATGCAATAGATACATTTGCTCCGTTTGAACTAACACAAATTAAGTTCATTTCAGTATAATTATTAATATACCAACCTCTAGCTTTCCATGATTCAATAATTGGCCCATCTTCTATTATATCGACTGATAGTGCAATGTTTACAACTGTTTTCTCTTGTAATTTTTCTAAAGCCTCAACTATTCCATTTTCTTGTAAAAACTTCATATTAGGAACTACTAAGCGTAGAGAACGTTTTGCGTCTTCAATTTTCCCAAGGATATGATTTACACTGATTCTTAAGTCATAAAGAATCCCAGTTTCACCAGAAGCAACTGAAGCGACCTTTTCTTGAATTTCGGTAATTTCCTCTTCCCTTTCTTTAACTGCTTTTTTAAGTCGATCTTGTTCAAATGAGGAGCCCATCAATCCATCTTGTGCAGCTCTAGATTTCTCTTTCAGTTTTTTAATTTTACCCTGGTTTTCATTAACGCTCTGAGTTAAATTTAATATTTGCGCATTTAATTGCTCTTTCTCTGCTGAATGGGATTTTAACATTTCAATTTTAGAGAATAATGCTTCATCCTTTTCTTTTGAGATATTTACTAACTTATCGGTTAAATCTTTTATTCTATCGTCTTTCTGCTTAATAATATTCAATTTTTGAATAATACTTTCCAATTTGTTTGTTAATTGTTCGTTCATATTTCTTCACTAGATTATTATTATCATGGTTATTTTTAATTTTAGATTTTATTACTTCTTATTTTAATTTAGCTTTATCCCTTTTATAAATGGACTAATAATTGATTGAGATAATAGGCGTACTAATTCTTGATCATTGGAAAATACACCAGTTAATGATTCATTTTTCTTATCGTATACTGCTAATGCAGCAGTTAAGTTATCTACTGTAAGTGCAAATAGCTTCACACCACGATAATCTGTAATTCGAAAATTACGTTCTTTCAACAAGCCTAATAATTCTTCATCTTTGTCAGTATCAACGGTACAAGCCAAATTTTTTAATATGTTCTTTGGAAGACCTAAAAATTTGTTTTTAATTTCATATTTCTCGATATCTTTCAGATCAGGTAAAATAATTCTAATAGTTCTCTTTACATCTTCAAGTTTAGTCTTTAGAAAAAGCATAAAAGCAGCAATGTTATTAAACGTTCCAGTTTTCTTTGATATTAATTCTTTTGCGACATCTTCTACAGTAATCTCTGAAATTTCTCCTTTTTCAAATTGCTCTATTTTCATTTCCAGCTTAGCAATTAATTCTTGATATCCTTGTAATTTTTTTGAATCTACAGTAGATACTTGAGGATGCCCTCCTTTTTTACCTTTTTTACCAGATTTAGATTTTGGAGTAATTTTTTCTTCTAAAAGAATTTTTGCATTCTGTAATTTTTCAATCTCCACTTGCATTTCTTGTAATTTTAATGAAAGTCGTTGTTTTTCTTCTCTAATTTTTTCCATTTCCATCGAAGCTCCCAATAAACCATCCTGAGCGTCTCTGGATTTTTTCTTCATCTTCTTATACTTTTCGTCATTGGCTTGTATATTTTTCTCTAATTCCCCAATCTTCTCAACAAGTTTTAATTTTTCATTTGAGAGCTGTTCCATAAATTCAAATTTTTCTCGTTGATAATTTTCTTTCTCTTCTTGTAAGCCTTCAAATTTTTTTGAAAAATCTTCAAGTTTTTTATCTTTTTCAACTAGAACAACATCCTTTTGTTGCAGTTGTTTTTCTTTAGATAATAGAGATTCTTCTTTAGCTTGAAGAGTTTGGTTAGTTGTTTCAACAATTAAAGCAAATTGTTTCAACTGTAATTTTAAAGCATCAGTCTCACTCATTAAGCGATTTTTTTCTTTTTCAAGGGTTTTTTTATCAGATTCTAAATTTGAAACCATACCACGGAAATGTCTTGTGTCAGAAATTGATTTTGCTGCTTTATTTGTTAGATCATTTACTTTTTCACTTAAATTTAAGATCTTTTCATCCTTTTTGTTAATTTCCTCTTCTTTTTTATTAAGTACCTTCTCCATCTTAGCTAATTTTTCTTGTAATTGCAAAAATTCTTCCATCATGCTCATAAATAAAAGTCTCCAAAATCTATTTCGGTTTTTTTTCCCTAATTTTTCTTAATTTTTTTAATTTAAAAAGGATCAGATCTTTTAAAATCATTCTTTAAAAAAAATTAATATTTTAGGAGATAAATTAATTATATAGTTGTAAGGAAAAAAGTTTAACGTACTTAAAATGTCGGCTAATGTATGATAATCTTAAACATTTTTTTCATCAAGAAATTAGATTTATCCAAACAGAAGGGAAAATAAAAAAATGACTCAATTCGGCGGCGAAATTGGAT
>JAUWPK010000033.1 GCA_030611625.1 Promethearchaeum sp.
AAAGCTTGCTGATGGCGAAAATAAAAACAATAAGCGATAACATTAACAACCATTGCCAAGTGGATCCTCCAAAATAATCATATAGCATATAAACAGCAATTAATTCTGCGATAACTAAGAAGAAATAAAATGGATGCTTCATTGTGCGTTGAGCTTTTGGTGTTCTCCAATATATAATCCCGATCGCAAGAAATACTATCGTTGCGGATATTACATGCCCCAAGAATGCATACATCGCGCCAAAAACATGCCAATACCCTGAAATTTCTGGATTGGGCCATTTTTCATCAAAAATACCAACTAATGCAACACATATTAAACTAAATTCAAAAACCATCCATAAAAACCATGCAAAAAGATTGTTCACCTTTTTAAATTGCTGGAAGATGTAGGAATTCCAAGCGGTGCCAATAATTGGAAAAAGACAAAAACCTACAAGAAACACCCATGCCCCAATGTTCCCGTCCAATCGTCCCCAACCAAGATTGCTAATATTGTAAGAAAATGGCAAGTATTTCCAACTTTCATCCAACCATATCGGTCTTAATGCCCATGCAAGCAAGAGTGTGCCTAAAAATTCACAAATTAAGATCAAACATAGCGAATTTTTCCAGAATTTATGGCCGAATTTTCCTAAAAAGAAATCTATAATTTTCATTTTCATCATTTCTTCCATTCTTTTCCTGTTTTTTAGCTGTCAATTGATAATCTTAAAAACAAGATATATCCCGGGTAATATCCCCAAGCATTATCTTCATTTATCCACAATTCAATAATAATACTTTGATTAATACCTGTTTCGTAAAATGAGACATTTATCATATCAGAAATCATGGATTGCTCATTTTCTAGTGTATAAGTATAATTATACAAATATGCAGCGTTGATATTTTCAGAAACACCAATACTATCGTTAATGGATATATCTGCATTACCACGATAAACTCTCACTGAGAAATTTTCTGTATATCCTAAATGGTTTTCAATTAGTGCGTAAATGGAAACATTTTCTCCTACTGTAGAATTTGTTGGAAAGTCTTTCAATTCTTGATTTTCATTCAATATAAAGAAAAGTACATCTTGCTCTTCAGGTTTTGTAAAAGAATAAATCATAGCTCCTGATATTATAATTATTCCCGCAATTAGAACAATTTTGGTTATTTTTTCTAAAGTTAATCCTGATTTCCAATCAAAATTTTCACTATCTTCAGACATTTTGCATCTTATACCATTCTATGGTTTTCTTTAAACCGGTTTCTAAATCTGTTGTAGGTTCCCATCTAAGAACTTTCTTTGCACGAGTTAAAATTGGTTGCCTTCTTACTGGATCATCTTTTGGCATATCTTGAAATTTTATTTTAGAGTTTGAATTAGTTAATTGTTTGGTTAATTCAGCTAATTCTAAAATTGTTGTTATTTTATTGTGTCCTAAATTAATTGGAATTCCTCTTGCTTCGGGGACAATTGTATCCTTCAAAATCCCTTCAACTTCATCAACAACATAAGTAAAACAGCGTGTTTGTGAACCATCTCCAAAAACTGTTATAGGGTCATCGTTAAGACATTGTTCAATAAAATTAGGTAATGCTCTGCCTAAATCTTTTCCTGCGCGAATTCTTGGGCCGTACGTATTAAAAATACGAACAAATCTTACATCAATATTATGTTGTAATTCATATGCTTTAGCAAATGCCTCTCCTGCTCGTTTAGATTCATCGTAACAGGATCTCGGTCCGATAGTATTCACATTACCAAAATAACTTTCAGGTGTTGGGACTTGATCTGCTGGTGGATTTCCATAGGTTTCTGATGTTGAGGCATAAAAGAAACTTGAACTATTTTCTTTTGCTATACCGAGAGCATTCATTGTACCTAATGTGTTGGATTTCATTATTGAAATAGGAAATTTCGAAAATTCAAAAGGCGAAGCCCGGCTTGCCAGATGCATTACAATATCAATTCTATCTGTTATATTGGGATAACTCACCCTATTGGGTTTATTTTTGCCAAAGAAAACTGGTATTGAAATATCATGATTGATGAATTTAAAATTTGGATTTTTTTCAAGATGCGCAATATTTTCCCAAAGTCCAGAAGATAAATTGTCTAAACAAACCACTTTAGCATCCATTTTTAATAAAACTTCACAAATCCACGAACCAATGAATCCTGCACCTCCAGTCACTAATATGTTCTTTCCCTTGAAGGAACTATTCATCCGCTCATCTTTTTCAAGCCGATTTATAATTTCTTGTAGTTCATTTTGATGATTATACATTTTTTCTTAAATTTTAATTGGATTCAATCCATTTTAAATTTAGGATGAGAAAAAAAGAAAACACTGATAAATCAAAGAGAAATGATATATCATTTTTCCAACATATTTCTCCATTTAACAAATCACTCACGATTCAGATAATTTTTCTCTCAATTAGTATCATATCCGCTTTTTTGTCCTTATACTACATTTTTTATCAAGATTCAATTGAAATTTTTATTTCCGAAGGTATTACACCCCGTAATCTTACCTGGATGCTATATTTTATTGGAGGTTCTGCAATAATTATTCTCGGTTTATTGTTTATGCCCTTGGACGAATCTTTTTTCATAAAAAGAGACCTTATTGATAAAACTCCGCATATATTAAAAAGAATTGAGGCAAAATTTAATGATGAATTGTTCGGAGATGCTATAAGCATTGTTGAAACTTATTTTAATGAACTTCATACAATTCATATTTTCAAAAAGAACGAAAAGTTGCTATTTCTCTACAAACAAGCTCAAATTAATAAAAAATTAAAAATTCTGATAAAAAAAATTAATGATTTGCTAAATGTAAATGCTATGGATGATTTTAAACATGAATTTCAGTCAGCTTTGACCTTAATTGAAAATGATAATAAATACATCTTGGAAAGTCAAAAAAAGAAACTTGAAGAAATATCACAACGTTCAAGAATCAATGGCTAATTTAACAAATTTTTTAATAGTCTGATCGAAATTTATTTGAATTTCATCCAAATCACCAATTGTTTTATAGAAATTATCAATATTCTCCCATTTAAAAAGTGCGATTAATTTTATATTATTAAGTTCCTTAGGAAAATGATATTGGATTAAATTTAATCCACGGAATTTCATGGAAATTAGTAGTTTTCTTGCAATCATGTTTAATAGATCAGAAGAATGTCGTGCGAGAACAATACCTAAAAAATTTAAAGATTTTCCCTGAAAAAAAATATAAGGATAATATTTCTTTTTACTTTGAAATGTGATGATTTGTTCTATTACTTCGATTTTCTTATCAATTTGAAGAGGGGAAAGTTTGCCTGGCACGGTCATAGATGACTCTTGACTTTTAACTAATTCTGATTGTAATTTTGTTGATTTTCTCACATTAATAAATATAAAAGAAAATAAAAAAAGTTTTTAGCTTAAATCCTATTAGAAATTCGTGGAAGACATTGCTGCTAATCCGCCGAAGAATGCTCCATTGAAAAGTCCAGCTAAAATCACAAGGAGATATGGTGTATGATACATACTTGGAACAATTGTTGCTCCAATTGCAGTAGTTGATGAAATACCAAGTGATGGAATAGCAATAAATAATAAAGGTAGAATAGATAAAATGAAAATTGCCAACATCATTCCGAAAAATGCAGATTTGCTAGATTCATCAGAATACTTAGCCCCTGTAATAATGGCTGTAACGATACCTGGAACTAACACCCATAGAATTCCAATAATGTTTGTTAGATAAGGGTACCCATTTCGTCTCACATGATACATCATAGAAGTAAAGACATCTGCCTCTGTTCCACCTGGGCTTAATATCACTGTAAAGAAACCCCATAAATCTTGTCCGATTAATCCGAAGAATTCACCAAAAGTTGCTCCTCCAACTCCACCTACTGCTGCATAGATGAATAGGAAGATCACATTCAATAGGAAAAATATTCCCATACTAATTCCAAAAGTTTTTCCAAAACCCATTTTAATTTACTCCAATTTTTGACTTAATTACTTATTTACAAAATATAATCAAATCCTAATATAATTTTGGAAGGCTTGAATAAAAATTATTTTTTATTTTCTTGAAATGATATTAAATAGTTATATCATAAAAAAAGTAAAAAAAGTAAACTCTTAACCAACGGATATTGTAATTCCAGTTGACAGTGCCGAAAACATCACCACTGTAATAACAAGTGCTGCAAGTAAGAATGACAATTGTCTTTTCTTTGGATCCATGTCTTCATCAGCTGAATATCCAATAAAACCCACCATTACAAAAATTAAACCGAAATTAACTCCGATTCTTGCAAGATTTTCAAAAATCGCTTCTTGAAATCTCAACCAATCCGCTTGAGCATATATTTCCCTATCCCGTTCAAGGAATTCCTGGTATCCATATTCACCGCGCCAATAACCCAAATCATTTTCATGCAATTTATAATATTCCCAGTCATAAGCATTATTTGCCAGAGAGTCGCTTATCAACGCAATGGTCCCAAATATTATTGCAATTATCATGCCGCCAATAATAAATTTGGTGGCTTTCCTTCGATCCATATCAATTAATTTATCCCAAATATCTCTTTTTTTATTTTTTTCAGCGACTTCTTTTGTAGTTTCGTTTTTACTAGTTGTTTTTTTAGCCATTTCTTATTCACTCCTGATACTCTTGATGGAATTGTTTATTATTACAAGTCCTGCAACTATTAGCATTACCCAACCAATTGAAGAAAACACTGATCTTATTACATCACTTGGACCGTCTATATAGATCTCAATATTATAAATCACTTCTTTGCTCATGTTGAACGAATTAGAACCATAAACAAATATAACATATTCTCCTGGTTCATTCCAAATAGTATTGCCAGGAGCTCCATCTCCCATGAATTCAATATAATAGAAATCGTCTTGAACACAACTAACAACTGTCTCAGTGTAACCATACCAACTAGGATCACCAGACCAAGTTGGTCTACTTATAAGAAAATAACGCCCGCTGACATTTAGGGGGCCAAAAGTATCGTTTTTGTTGTATTCTGAATCAAATAATCCTTTTCCAAATATCTTTAAGGAAGCGGTTACGTTTTGCGCATATACCGAGAATTTAATGGTAATTTTTTGATTCTCTTTAATGCTTACATTGTAAGTATCTACATTATGAAAGGATACTTGACTTTCTTGATCGACAAGTTCGTCTTCTTCATTATCTATGAGTATAGTTTCGGTCATTTCACCAACAATCGGCGCCAGAATAAGAAAAAGAATACCTATTGTTAGAAAAATTGTTAGATTTTTTTTTGATTTCAAATTCTTCATCTCGTTATCTATCAGAAATTTTCTGATATGGTCAAAATTTGTATTATTTCTTATTTAAATGTTACATATTAACAGAACCTAGTATATTCAATTTCATTCAATTAAGAAGGTGTCAAAAAATAAATTAAAATGATTTAGTAACAGATGAATAAAAATTATTTTTTGTTTTAGTTCATTAGCTAAACTAATGCCATTTGAACTCGCAAGAAAAAAAAAAGAGTTTTATGATAAACATCTTAATTTCACAGATAGAACGTTAATAGATTATAATATATCACCGGGAACAATGGCAAAATATGATATTATTAAAGAAAGAATAGGAAAAAATCGTCATTTTAACGCTGGACTCGAAGTAGGCTGCAGTGGTAATTCATTTATTCATTTCCTAGATAATGTAGATCATCGAATTTTATTGGATTTAGCTCATAAACCTTTAATACCGTATGCGCAATATACGAGATATCATCCTTCAGAGGGTTCATTAACGCAAATCCCTTTTAAAGATAACTCATTTGATTTAGTCGTTGGGTTAGACGTAATTGAACATATTTATAATGATGGGTTTGCTGCTTCTGAAATGGTAAGAGTTCTTCAACAAAAGGGATTATTAGTAATTTCAGTTCCCCATCGTATGAAATATTATTCTCACCAAGATGTGTTAATAGGACATTATCGGAGATATGAAATAAACCAACTAAGAAATCTCTTTATATCTCGTGGTCTTGAAGAATTAACCTTTTTTGGAGTATATGGTCAAGCTATGCGTGTTCAATTATATCAGGCAGCAAATCCTGATAAAATGGAATCTGATTTAATGAATTTAAGAAAAAAATATATCTCAAACCCTGTATTTCGGCGTATTTATGATAAATTTGTTAAATTTGGGAGCAAATGTATGAAAATTGATGCAAATTTTCAACCTTTAAAGAATATTATGAACATTTGTATCATATTTCGGAAACCACAATAAATGTTCACATATCTTCAAGGGTTTTCTTCTTTCTTATGGGTTCTTCATATCATGTGTATAAAACTTCTTCTATTAACATATTATTACTTTTTTCCTTTTTTCTTCTTCTTTTCTTCTTTCTTTTTTAGTTTATGGAGTTTTTTGCGGTCTTTCATTAATTTTTTAATTGCTTTCTTATTTTGTTTTAAACCTTTTTTATCAATCGGTGTTATTTTTTGAAGTTTAATTATCTTTTGTTCTATCTGTATAATTTGGTTATCAAAGTTTTCTAGAATCTTAATGGATTCTAATTTTACTTCATCTAACGCCTTTTGAACTGAAATTTCATGTTCCAATAATTTCTTCTTTTTCAATTCCTCTCTTTCTAATTGAATTCTTAATTTCTCTTTTTCAATTCTTTCTTTTTCCAATCTCATTTTCTCAATTCTTTCTTTTTCTAATTCCTTAGCTTTCATTTCTTCATGGATTTTTATTTGGATTTCTTCTTCTTCCTTCTTTTTTCTTTCTTCTTCTTCTATCTCATTAATCCAAAAACTGAATTTTTCCAAATAATCCTTTTTGTCGCGTTGGTTTAAACCCAAATTTGGTTTTTGGCGTAAAAGATAATTTGAAATTGTGCTCATATCCCACATTATATTTTGGATATTTTCTCTTGCTAAATTTTTTTTTCGGATATTCTCTCTTGTTAAATCGAATGCATTCCCAATTGAGATCATATCATAATCTTCATCAACAATGGAACGAAGATAAATAAGAATTTCTTTAATATTTCCTTCAGGTGTTTTTGGTAACGGTTTTATTTCAACAGTTTCATGTTTTAGGAAACTTAATTCAAATTTTTCTTTTTCTTCAATAGGTCCACCTTTATAATTTATGGGAATTTCAATTTTTTCTGACTTGCTGGCTACATAATTAAATTTTTTTAATTTAGGCGGTTTTATCATTGCTTCATAATACAATTTTGACTTTCTCTTAAATTTTTCAGGCCATTCTACGTCAGTTTTAAAATTATAATCTGCTGAATTAAAAATCGCTTCAACCGAATCAACGGGGGGATTTTTTCTCTCTTCCGGTAGAACTTTTTGAATAAATAGGGAGTTCAGTTGGTTTGCACTATTTTCTATGATTGAATATAGATACATCGGATCAATCTCGACTTTTGAATAAACCTGTTTTAGTAATAGTATGTTTAATTTAATCAAATCCAGATCTTGTTGGGTAAAATAATGCATCATTAATTCATCAAAACTATAATCAATGCTTTCTATTCCTGCAGTAGGTTCGAAATAAGAATGTTCTGGAAAATCTTCCATTTTACGTGACATCAGTATTTTATTATAAAATTCAGGAATAGAACTTAAAACTTGATGACCAAACTTTTCTATCTGATAACTATTGGGATCATTGATGTGTTTCATCATCTCCAAAAAGATTTCTTTATTTGGGGTAAAAACATTTCTCATTAGTGCCCCCTTAATAAAAGTAATTGCATTATCTGTTCTATTTGAGAGATTTAAAGGGACTTTAATTATATTTTCTTTAAAAATTAGATCACTTTCATCACTTGAGGATAAATTTTTGGATTTTGCCATATAGTTTACTACAAAATCTGGGAGAATTAGTCCCGTCAATTGTCTGTGATCTATGATATATTCGCCCGGATTAAGCTCAAATTTTGTGTAATAATATCCTAACCCAAAAATTAAATGAATTTTTCCGTGATCAGTTTCTAAAGTACACTCTGACCCAGCGTAGAAGATTACAATATCAGTGATTATTTTTGATACTTTCTGAGATAAATAGTTACCCAAGGTTGGATGTCCTAAAAGTTCACCCCAACTTGGAATTATAAGAAGATTATTATAAGGGATTATATTTGCACACATATTAATTCCTACGAATTTATTGATAATAATGTTTATTTTTTTTGTTTTATCTTTTTTTCCTTTAAGATTATGATTGATGTAAAAAATCAAAATTTATAAAAATAGGAAAGAAATTAAATTATGGAAAAATCAAATAACTTTTTTAAAAACAGTTATTCAGAACTCATTCTGGTTAGTTTGATGTTCTTATTCTTCTTGCAATTATTTTCAGATTTCGTGGAATGTGTTTATATCTTCGCTCTGATGACATTATCGCTTAATTTGAATGTATTAGCAGTTTTATTTCTCTTTAGTTCGGTTTTACTTCTATTTTTTAGAAAAAAAATACCTGACAAAGTCTTGTTAGTAGTTGGGATATTGATGGTAATATCAAGATTATTGGAGCCATTATTTGATACAAAACTTCGGATGCTTACTTCTGGATTGGGTGTTGGATGTTTTATGTTTTATTTCCCTGCTTATCTTTCAAAAAAAAAAACAATTAATGAAGAAACAACTAGTTATACCTTAGGTTTAGGGCTAATTATTGCTCTATCTCTATCAATTTTGTTTAGAACACTTAATTCATCTGTCGATATTTCCACATATAGTTGGTTTCAGATAATAGGTTGGATTTTCGGAGGATTAGAAATAATTCTGATGATAAGATACTATAATAACTGCACAAATGAGAAAAAATCAATGGAAAGATCAGAATCTCCCTCATCCGGTTCGAATTCTGAGGAACTCAATAAAAGTAAAGGGCAAATATTAGGAATTACATTTGGAATATTTAGTATATTTTTACTAATTAATTTTGTATTTAATGGGACTACCGTGCTGACAAGATGGACTGAAGGCAATTACATTATCATTACAATTAGTGTTATAGTCACACTATGTTTTTTTGCTATCTTGTTAATATCTAAACCAGAATTAATCTTTAATCTAAAATCATATGTAATTTTAATTTGGAATGGATTATTTGTTCTATTTCTAGTGGTTACTATCACGATTAATCAAGTTTCTTTTCCATCTACATTAGAAATTTATCCAATAGTGGTTTCTCAACCTACATTCTGGCAATTTATACCCTTGGGTTTACTAATACTTCTTATTCCTATTATTTTTATTGATTTTATTCTCTTAATTAGACAGTTGATTAAATTCAAACCAACAATAACGAAATTATCGTTGGGTTTCACATTTGGAGGGGGTTTCTACACTTTGTTAATGGTTTTTGC
This sequence comes from Promethearchaeum sp., assembly GCA_030611625.1. Lineage (GTDB taxonomy): Archaea > Asgardarchaeota > Lokiarchaeia > Sigyniarchaeales > Promethearchaeaceae > Promethearchaeum. Next base: position 9,414 of record JAUWPK010000033.1, read on the forward strand.
AATTGTATTCACCTCAACTTGGGGATTCGTTCGTCCAGTTAGTTTTTTCTTCAGGGATGGTTTTTGGTGGGTCTTCTTAATTATTGGTTTAATTGGCGCTTTTTCTATTTTTCTCGTAAAAAGGAATTCTTATACCTTTAAAGGTGCAAAATTTGGCTCAAAAACTAAAAAGTCTGCGATAGTACTATTAGGGATCATTTGTTTGGGAACTATTGGCGGAGTAATTGCAATTGAAGCAAAACCTATCGATCAACCGGAAGATGCTACATCATTAAAAATATTAACATATAATCTCCAACAAGGTGTTGATGATAATGCAACAAAGAATTATGATGGTCAGCTTGAGCTGATAAGAGGGATTGATGCAGATATTATTGGTTTACAAGAATCCAGTAAAATTATGGGAAATTCCGATGTAGTTCGATATTTTGCCAATGAATTAAATATGTATACTTACTTCGGTCCAAAAGGAGTTACAGGTACCACTGGTGTTGCTTTGCTGTCTAAATACCCCATTCAAAGTGTTAAAACACTTTATCATTATAATGAAGATTCCGATCGTAAACAAACTGCAACTATTGAGGCAGAAATCGTGATCGGATCACGTACATTCACAATATATATTACACATACTTATGGATCTACAGAAGCGAAGTCAATGCTCGTAAATAATGTACTAGCTAGGGCTGCTGATAAGGAAAATGTCTTATTTATGGGTGATATGAATTTCAGACAATACTCAGAACCATATAACATAACTACTGATGTAGCTAATGGGGGTCTAGTGGATGCCTGGTTAGAAATGTGGCCAACAGCTGTGGATGATAATGGATTAAATGCAAGCAGTAGAATTGATCATATATTCGTCCATCCCGATTTAGATATTGTTAATTGTGAATATATTGATTGGATTGAGCTTGAATCTGATCATCCTGCTTGTTCTGCAGTCATAACATGGTAGATCAAATTGTCTTTTTTTTCTTTATTTGTTTTTTAATATTTTCTATTAGTTGATTAAAAAAAAGGGAAATTATGTATTTACGAAGTTTCCTGAGCTTGCATAGAAACCAAATTTGCATATTGACCATTTAACGCCAAGAGATCTTCATGAGATCCGTGTTCAACAAATTTACCATCTTCAAGCACGTAAATTTCATCTGCATTCTTAATTGTAGAGAGTCGGTGGGCAATGATAATTGTTGTGCGCCCTTTCTTAGCTTTATTAAGTGCATCTTGTATTAGAGTTTCTGTATATGGATCTACAGAACTTGTTGCTTCATCCAAAATAAGGATTTTTGGATTAACCATAAGAACTCGCGCAAATGCAATTAATTGACGTTGTCCAACTGAGAGATTTGAAGCATTTTCTATTAGGTGTGTGTCATAATTATCTGGCATATTATCAATAAAATTGTGAAGACCCAAAAATTTCGAAATTTCCATTAATTCATCAGTCATTACAATCTCTTCACTCTCTGGCTTGCCATAGTATAGATTCTCCAATATTGTATTTGTAAACAAAAAACTATCTTGAGGAACCATACCAATGCTTTTTCTTAGATCTTCCTTATGAATGTCTTTAATATTTATACCATCAATTAAGATTTCTCCCCTACCTTCTTTAATATCGTAGAATCTGGCAATCAATTTAATGAGAGTTGTCTTTCCTGCACCCGTAGGACCAACAATAGCAATTGTTTTTCCCGCAGGAATTGTAAAGGATACATCTTTGATATTTTCACCTTTAGATAATTTATGTTCTTCGATTTCTTTGTGTTCCTTGATGAGTTGTTTAACTATCGGAGAGAATTGTTCAAAGATATCTTCAGAAACCTTGTCAGAAGATAAGATGCTAAGCATTTGATTTCGAGGGATCTTAGATAACATACTACTTCCTCCTCCGCCTCCACTTCCGCCTCCTCCTCCCATTTCTCCATCACTTCCAGAGCTTAATGATGAGCTTTTTTCTCCGCTCAATTGTTTTTCAAGTTCTAGAGCAAGTTTAAGAATATTTTCAGGATCTTTCAGCATTTTTTGCATGCTTTCCCTTCTACTTTGCATCAATTGATTGTTCATTTCTGACATTTCATGCTTGATTTTTTTGTTTTCGCGTTCCTTCTTTGCCTTTGTTATCTTTTTTGCATTAATTTCAGAAGTTTTTTCCATCAAGTGAAGCATTTTTGAAAAATTGATTCTTTGTTGTTCTGGCATTTTACTTAGTGCTTCCTTACGTATATCTTCTGGAAGTTGATGTAAATGTTTCAATTGTTCTCGTCGCTCTTTAGGCATAGATTCTGGAAGATGGTCATCGACATCAATTTCTTTTTTAGTTTCCCTTTGGCTATATTGAAATGTAACATTATTAAATTGAATTTCACCCTTTACATCTGTAAATTCGACTGGTTTCTTTGGATCTGGAATTTCAGATTGTTCATTTAAGAGTTTATATATCCGTTCAGCAGCTGCTAATGCACCTTCCGCAAATTGTTGGAACATAGCGATTGACATTATCGGCATAAAAAGCTGCATTAAGTAATTACTCATTGCATTAAGAGTTCCAAGTGAAATTGTGTTTCCAAACAAGGAAATTCCGTTTATTATTGCAGATCCACCGTAAAGTAAAATCATTGACGAGAAAATTCCCATAACAAAGAATATTATTGGAATATAATATGCGAATATCTTACGAATTTTCAAAGTCGCTTGTTGATTTTTAATATTTGCTTCATCAAATTCCTGAGCCGCTTTGTTTTGTTTTCCATAAGCTTGAATTACTTTCATTCCTGAAATATTTTCCTCCGCTTTTTGGGTAACTGCACTAATTGCTTTACGGGTAACTTTGAAAGCACTTTTTGCTTTTTTCCGAAGGATCACCATAAAAATTAAGAAGGTTGGAATCACCAAGAAGGATAAAAGTGCAAGATCTAAATTCATAACAAGCATTAAAACCATTATTAAAACACCTCTGAACGCATCCGCAATAACCAGAGATAATTGCCCTCCGAATACCATAGTTAATTGATCGACATCATTTGTTGCTATGGAAATAATATCGCCCGAATGACTCTTATCGTAATAATCCATTGACATATTTTGGAGATTATCAAATATCTCTTCTCGAACTTTATAAATAACATTAGTTCCGATTTTTCCCATGGAATAGTTTACAATACCCGATCCTATGGTTGATCCAATAGTGAAAAGACCATAAACTAATAGTAAATTGATTACTAATGACCAATTTCCACCTAATAATCCGTCATCAATGATTCTTTGCTGTAAATAAGGAAGAAATGCCGCGATCGTTGTGAAAATAACTAGGAAGCCAAGTAATAGGATAAATTTCCCCTTATATTCTTTTAAATAACTAAACATCCATTTCCAGAGAATTTTGTCAGAATAATCTCTTTTTTTCTTTTTCTTATCATCTAAGAATCCACCTGGTCCATGTCCTCGACTCATTATTATTTAGCCTCCAATATTTCGGGAACTATAGATTTCCCTTTTTCATATTTTTCCTGTTTGACATATAAAGTTTCATAAATTTGTCGATATAAAGGATTATTTTTGTAAAGATCATCATGAATTCCGATCCCCACAACTCTTCCTTGATCCATAACCAAGATATTCCCTGCATTTCGAATAGTTGAGAGACGTTGTGTTATAATAAAAGAAGTTCGCCCTTTCATTATTTCTTCCATTGCTTGCTGAATTTTATATTCTGTTTCTACGTCGACAGCACTTGTAGAGTCATCTAATATTAGTATTTTTGGTTGAATTACTAAAGCACGAGCTATAGCGATTCTTTGTTTTTGTCCGCCACTTAATGAGTGCCCTCTTTCTCCTACAATTGTATCATAACCTTCTGGTAAACTTTGAATAAATTCATGGATATTAGCACTTTTAGCTGCTTGAATTACTTCTTCTTGAGATGTATCTTCTTTTCCAAATCGAATATTATCAGCTAATGAAGTATTGAATAAGAATATATTTTGTGAGCAAACTCCAATTTGGCTCCTAATGGAATCTGGACCATCCAAAATGTAATTTTTAACATCAATTCCGTCTATAAGCAAACTTCCAGTAGTTACATCATAGAATCGGGGGAGTAAACTTATTAACGTACTTTTTCCACTTCCTGTAGTTCCCAATATAGCCATTTTTGAACCTGGCTCTACTGAAAATGCGATATCTTTTAAAACTAAGGTGGAAGTATACCCGAAATTAACATTTTTAAATTCAACTTTTCCTTTGATGTTTAACGCTGAGATTGCATCTGGTTTTTCAATCACTTCAGGCATCGAATCTAAAACATCTTTAACTCTTATCATCGCCGCATCAGCAGCAACAAAATTTATTATAACTCCATTTAACATGTGTAATGGCATCATTAGCATAGTAACATAGCCAATAAAGGCTATTAAAGTTCCAATCATGATATTATTATCAGCATACAATTTACCACTTAAATAAAACCCTGCTACTCCCATTAACCCAATTACCGTACGACCTGTATACCGTAAAATAGTTTGTAATTTGATGGTTTCAATGGTAAGATCGCGAAATGTACCATTATTTGCTTCAAATTTTACTTTTTCTTTTTTTTGTGCATTGAAAATTCGAACTACATTAGCTCCAAGGATATTTTCCCTAGTGGTAGTTGTAAGTTCTCCGAATTTTTCTCTTGATTTTAAGTATATTGGGCGCATTTTTGTTGTGGTTATTGCAACTATTAAAATATAAAGCCCAACTCCTACATAAGCAATCCAAGCAATACTTGGGAGCATGAGGTTTATTCCCACTAGTGCCATAATCATTGTCAT
>JAUWPK010000070.1 GCA_030611625.1 Promethearchaeum sp.
GATCCAAAACACTTACTTGTTGAAAATATGATCTATTCAAACGAACCTGGATTATATTGGCCAGGAAAATGGGGAATTCGTTTGGAAGATGATTTAGTTGTTGGAAAAGATGGTGCCATCCTTGTCACTTATAATCCGAAGGACCCATTACTAATTTAGTCAAATTTTCTCTTTCTTCTATTATTATGTTGTATTTTTTTATATCTTTTTCATTTTTTGAGTTTTTAATTAATTCATTTGTTAGACTTATTTTTTTAAGTAAAAATCCTTTAATTTTTTCTCGAGTTATATCAGTATTTTCCAAAACTTCCAGAACTTCATTATATATCTTTAATTTAATTAAATATTCATCATATGATTGATTGGATAAATGATTTATTAAATTGGGATTATAAAATTCAATTTTTCTTTCAAGTTTCATTTTTAAATCTGTAATGAAAAAAGAATCTCGAAAATTCATAAGATGATAAAGAATTACCAAAATTTAAGTTATAATAGTTACTGCCGTAGTCAATTTAATTTAGATTTGCAATAAATCTACATTGTTCATCGCCATGAGCAATGCATTTCGTTTCCTTTACTTGAATTGAATCTAAATTTAGACTTTTCTCAATATAGCCTTCAATAAATCCTTCGAGAAATTTACATGAAAATTCAGGAGTTTTTATACCACGGCAAATTGGGCACATTGGAATGTTTATTTGGAGTTCTTGATCACTCAAACTTGATACATTATTTATTGAAAATAAATTCAGTTCCTTTCGGATTTGTTTTTTTAGCGATTTAAATGATGATTGGGTTTCTGCTCGCGCAATTCCTGTCTCTTTCCCAATAAATTTAAGATATTTTGATTCAAATTTAGATTGAGAGTTCCTTACTACGTTTATTACATTTTTTGGAAAATCTTTTTCAATAAAATACTTTGAAAACTCAGTGAATACGATTTCATCAATATTCTTAGTAAATCCATTAAATAATGATATTTTTCCATTCCAATTTGTAATTTCTTCCGAAAATTCTTTTAAGAATTCCTCTCTAATTTTTTTAAGCGATATCTCTATGAATTCACTATGGGGATCATCATCAACCAATCCAACAAATATAATATTTTTATATGTTGTGATTAGCACCCTTAATTCCCCAGTTTGAAAATGTTTAATATCCCCAATTTCTAATTCTGAAGTAAACATGGAGAGAGCTGAAATCAAACCTGAAAATAAATTCCCATTCATTTCATATTTCTTTTTTGTAAAGGAATGTCTTAAAAGAAGTAAAGAAGCCCCTTCTTGGATTATAAAAACTTCGAGTAGCATTTAATTCACTTTTTCCTTTACAAATTCAATATTTAAAAATACATGTTAAAAAATGAGTTTGATAGTTAAAAAAATTATGAATCTAAGATTGATTTTTTACTTCTTCTCCTAATAAGAATTTTGTGAAACTGAAAAGTATCATCAGTGAAATAGCAAAAAGCAATAGACCAACAATCATAAAAACTGCCATTGTTAATTTATAAACTTCGTAATTATCTATCCAATAAAATTCAGTAAGGAAATCCATTAATACTGAAAGAGTTCCAAAAATAATACCTGTAATTAAAACCAAGAATCCTTTAGATGCAAATATTTTATTATTTTTCTTAGCGTAAAACGCCATTACCAATACAAATAAAAAAGCAACTAATGCCAATCCTTCTAAAATGGCATCAGAAAGATCAATATCATCAAGTGGGGAGAGAAATTGCATGAATTCCACCTTATTTTCCCTCCCAAATTTTTATACCATAAAGCGCTATTCGGTAAAATGCATACCCTATTATAAACAACCCAATAAAGGCAAAAATTGCATCCAGCATGTCGAATACTGAATATGCAAGTGTAAATTCACCATCAATTTTTTTTGTTACCCAAGTATCCAATAAATCAAAGATAAAATGAGCTGTAAATACCCCGAAACCGAGAATCATCTCATTGAATCCTTTTCGGGTCAATTTCGAGTAGTGAAATTTTAAATAGATAATAATAATAATAACAGATAAAGCTGCTAGTATTGTAATGAATTCAATGGTAATCGTTCCTAATTCATCATTGGTTCTTAACTGATCTATTGAATCCCACTTCATAATATCTAACTATCAACCTAAGTAAATAAATAATTATTGATTATAATCACTCTATTTTTTTTATTTTTGACTTAACCAAACATAATAATATTACATTGATTTTTATCACTTAAATAAAATTGATAAAAATTGGCATCTGAATTTTTAATAAAATCGTTGTCTTTAGTTTAGAATATAAGTGATTAAAGTATGTCAAAAAATAATAATTTAGAATCTATTAAAAAAAGCTCATCAAATTTGAATAAAATTCTTTTTATTTTTATGATAATCTTGTCTTCTATATTTTGGGCTTTCGCATTTTATGCTCCTATTGAATATTCACAAGGAGAATACCTAATTATCAAAGATGATACCAGTTACCTAAATATAACTCATATTAAATTAAATTACAATGCTGATAGCGCTTCAGTTAAAATAAAATTTGAAGATGATATGCATTTTATTCTCAATTCTAACTGGAAACAAATTACTTCTCCATCTATTCCATATGATCCTATTGAGATTCATTTTCAGGAAACTTTCTTAGATAATAACACCCTTGAAATTAATGTTACTAGCACTGGAGAAGGTTTTGATGATAGAGATAGTCATTGGAATTTATTTTATGAATTTGAAATTATAATTGATAATAGTTATATAATTGATTTTAATTCTGATGTGTTCAATTCTAGGGTTGATATTGAAGCATCCGAAACGGAATTTAGCAATTTTAATCTAAATAGTATAAGTGGAAGTATTGATGTGGTTTTTCACGATGTCTATATTAATTCACCCGTTAATGTCTTTATTAAGTCTGGATATACTGATTTTTATATCTATGATAGCAACATAACTTCAGATATCAATTTTGAAGGAGATTCTGGAGCACTATGTTTTATCACATCTAATTCAGTTTTTGCAAATATCAATACGCAAACTTCATCTGGATACACAGTTTTGTCTGGATCTTCAAATAGTTTTAAAGATGTGACTCTTGCAACTTCATCCGGTTCTATTGAATTTGATATTGATAATTCTAACATTCATAATATTAATTTAACCAGTTCATCAGGATATATTGAATTACAATCGGAAAAAATCATATTAACAGGTGATATTTCAATTTCAAGTGCATCTGGTTCGGTTGATTGTGAATTTGATGAAATATTATTTTCTTTCGATAGAAGATTTGACATAAAGGGTGGTTCTGGATATGTTGAATTTTCATGGGAACAAGGAATAATAATGGATTCTTCAGCATTAATCTACATTGAAACAGATTCAGGTTCGATTGATGTTGAAATAGCTACTTTAGAAGAAAATCTTGACTTAAATAGGTTTATTTTGCATGTATCTTCTGTTACGGGATATACAGAAGTGGATTTATATGAAGGTGAATTTTAATAATCTATTATGACAGCGGATTTGAAACTTTTTTCTCTGAAAACCAAAATTGATCAAATAATTGATATTACAAAATTTGTTCAAAAAGCTGCAGATGAATCAATTATAAAAAATGGAACAGTTACAATCTTTCTTCCAGGCAGTACTGGAGGTATTACAACCTTGGAATACGAACCAGGACTTGTGAAGAAAGATGTTCCTGCAATTCTTCATCAATTAATTCCCGAAGGTCCAGATTACGCTCATCATCAAACATGGCATGATCATAACGGACATAGCCATTTGCGCAGTTTTTTCATTAAACCTTCACTTACAGTTCCCTTACAAGAAGGAAATTTATTATTGGGGACTTGGCAACAAATTATTTTCTGTGAATTTGATGAAAAACCCAGAAATCGAACTATTTATTGTCAATTTGTGGGTTGAGATAATTTAGAATATAGAAATTAAAGAAAAAATTAAAAGCTAAAAGTTTTCGGGTCTCTGGAAAGAATTTCTTCGGCTAAAGGGAACATTTCCTGTTTTTTTTCATTATGTTCTTTTATGAAATCCATGATACTCTGAATAGACTCCTTTTTACAAGTACCGCAGAGCATCCCATTCTTGCACCTCAAGTACCGATCTTGTAGCTTTTTATCATCTGGTTGGAAATGGATTTGAAGGAGCTTATATATCATACACTTTTCTGGGACTCCACCTAATTTTTTTTGTTCCTCCATATTTCCCCTTCCTCCTGTAAAAGCGCGCTTTAGTTTCTTTTCAATTGAACTTGGATCATCTCCTAAGTTGAAATAACTATTGGGTCGGGATTTACTCATTTTTTTTGTAACATCATCCAATCCAGGGATTAGTTTATGGTAAGTCGCTGCAGGTTTAAATAATGGACTACTTACTTCTTTTTTCGTTTTACGATTTATTTTCGTGTACTTGAAATGTCTTGTTAAATCTCTAACTAATCTTAAATGTGGATCTTGATCGATCCCAACAGGAACAAGAGTCGGCATAGGACCATCCATCAATTGTGGAAGGAGAATATCCCCTACTTGCACTAAAGCTGCCATATATAGTGCAAAATCTCGGTCTCCATAAATTGCTTTTATCATATTATTGGTAACGTGACGTCCTGCCCTATAAACCATGTCTTGTGGGATTTGTTCTCTGGATTGAAGATACACATAACTTTTCGGGTCCAATCCTAATGTCAGAATATCAGCCAGATTATCAACGGCATATTTATAAGCAATATCAAGGGGTGTGCCATTATCAGCATAACTTTCTAAATCAGCAATTGCATAGTAAATCGTGCCCCCCATCTTCTGAAATTCTACCATTTCAGATGCTGTGATTAAAGTTCCCAAATGGAAATTACCGGACGGCTTAATCCCAGATAAAATGGCCCATTTTTTCTCCTCCCGAATTGCCTTAAGAATTATTCCAAGGTCTCTATGACCATATATTATTTTACGACGGAGAAAGCGATTTTTTTCGAAGAGTGAATAAGGAATTTCCAGTTCTTGAACCAATTTTATTCCAAATTCCTCACATAAGCGAATATAATCTTCATCCGCAACTAAATCATCTCCCCATGGATTCAATTGAATAGATGTATTTCCCTCATTATCGGGATTATTAGACATACAAAATTAATTCAATCATAGGAAATTAATTTTTTGAATTTTGATTTAGAAAATATGTCGGGTTTTTTTCATGATATGTATGAAAAAATTGAAAAATTATCGCGTTTTTTTCAAAGTAGAGATATGCTGAAGAATTCATAATGATTTCCTTTATGAAACTGTATGGCATATACCAACCAAAAATTCCGAGAAAACCGCCATGACTTCAAAATTCTTAAAATTATTTAGCCCTTTCACCCGAATTACTAGTGAAATAAGACAACCCGATAGGGAAATTTCATTCAAAGATAAAATCATCTATACCCTTATAATTCTCGTAATTTACATCATTATGTCAAATATTCCAATCTATGGTATTACCATGGAAAGTGGGACTGATTATTATTACTGGTTACGTGTAATTTTAGCCTCAAAACGTGGTACATTGACAGAAATGGGGATTGGGCCTATTGTTACTGCGGGTTTGATTATGCAATTGCTTCAAGGTTCAAAACTGATTAATGTAAACATGGGAGATCCAACAGATCGTGCAATGTTCACCGGAACTCAAAAAGTTATTGCAATCGGTTTAACTATTTTCCAAAGTATTGCATATATTGAAGGCGGCGCTTTTGGTGCAATTGAAACCACGATGTTGAAAATAATCATTTTCGTTCAGCTATTCTTAGCAGGACAAGTTATAATTCTCTTAGATGAAGTCTTGCAAAAAGGATATGGATTAGGTTCAGGTGTATCTTTGTTTATTGCTACTGGTGTTGCTGGCCAAGTCTTTTGGAATTCATTTTCATACTTTGATGTTACCGCTGAAGGGAGCGATTTTCTTCCACGTGGTATCATAATTGCATTCTTCAAAGTTTTATTCTCATCAAATACATTCCCAGTAGGACATTTAAAAGCTGGTGAAGAAATTAGAATTTGGGATTTGTGGCTTAGAAAAGCGGGAGCTCCAGGTTTGTTGGGTTTGGTAACAACAATTATCATATTTCTTGCTGTAATTTATGTTCAAACTATGCAGGTCGAAATACCGTTGACCTATGCGGGTCATAAAGGTTATCGCGGAAAGTATCCAATGAAATTATTATACGTTTCGAATATACCCGTCATATTAGCTCAAGCTCTCTATGCTAACTTCTTATTTTTCGGACAAATCTTATGGAATCAAGTGGAAAAGCATCCGACTTGGGAAACATGGATAAGTCTTATCGGAAAATTCCAAGAAGCGGCTCCCGGAGTAGATGCATCACATTTACAACCAGTTGGTGGGTTATTATATTTAATAACTCCTCCTCGAGGATTATCATATATACTTGATCCTGTGAATGAAGAAACCGCATTAGATTTATTGATTCATAGTGCTGGGTATCTCGTTATTTTTATTACTATTTGCATTGTATTTGGTCGTATATGGGTTGAAGTTTCTGGTTTGGCACCTCGTGATATTGCAGGACAAATTATTAACTCGAAAATGCAAATTCCTGGTTTTAGGCGTTCCGAAAAAGTAATTGAAAAAATCTTAAAAAGATATATACCGACATTGACTATTTTGTGTGGAATTATTGTAGGGCTTCTGTCTTTTACTGCAGATTTTCTAGGAGCTCTCTCTTCGGGAACAGGATTATTGCTCTCAGTTGGAATAATACAAAATTATGCTGAAACAATAGGAAAAGAAGCCGCCGCCGAATCGATGCCTGGCATGGGTGGTCTTCTTGGCATGTAAGTATTGAAATTTATTTTAAATTTCAAAAATGCAAATTTTTTTTTAATCCCCTCATTTTATTAATTTATCTTATGATACTCGCATGGTCAGATTTTATAACTTTCTTATCAACGCCTCCTGTTTCAATGTGGTTTATATGGTTTGTTAGTATTCTTGTATCAATTTCTAGTACTATTCTTAACAAACTTTTAGTTGATCATGACAAACTTCAACGTCAACAAGATGTTATCGCCGAACACAAGAATAAAAAGAAAGAATTACGAAAATTATCTGAAGACAATCCAAAAAAATATTCTAAAGAATATCCAAAGTGGCAACGAAGGGATCCAAGTATTAAAAATATGGAACAAAAGATGAGTTTAGCGAGACTAAAACCAACTTGCTTCACATTTTTACCAATGATTATATTTTTCTATGTAATTCGTAGTATGTTTACACCTGAAGGTACTTCAATCCAAATTCCTGTTGCAGGGCCTTCAATGAATCCAATGCAAGAATTTCCTGCTTTTATAATAACTATGATGAAGTCAGAAATGTATTCAGTCTTGGGCAATATAATTGTAGATCATGGTTTCCTCGGCTTTACTGGGTGGTATATGATATGTAGTTTTACTAATTCAACATTATTGAACAAATTATTTAAAGTTGCTACACCTTCTTCTAGTGGAAAGGGTATAGGTTCAATGTTCGATGCTTCTGCTCAAGAAGATTTACCAACCCCAAATTCTCTTCGTTAAAAAAAAAAATCCAATAATATTTTTTATTTCAAAAATCAATAATAAATCAATGTCAAAGAAGAAAATTATTATTGAATCTAAAGAGGAATCACGCAAAGAGCCTAAAGAAAATGTTGATGAGGATGTTCAGATTATTGATGTTTCTAATTTCTTTAACTATCAACGAGCAATAAATTCTCTTATTGATTATTTAAACCTAAGTATCGATGATATGATTGCTGGCTTTACCAGATCGGATCAAGAAAAATTCAGCACACCAAACAAAAAATTAATTCTTAATGCCATTTTAGAATCTGGTTTTTATGATTTTACAAAATACAAATTGAGTGTAATTTCTGAAAGCAAGGAATTTAGTGATGAAAAGAAATTTCTCGAGATGATGGAACGTGTTCAGGGTGAAATTGACCTATTGGCTTATTTATTAGTCTATAGTCGCATGTCTCATCGTAATTTAAATTTTGATTTGTTTTTATCATTGTTAAAAGGGGGTTTGTTTGTAGATATTCTTGGAACTCATGAGAAGATAGTAAAGGATATGCAGAAAAGAGCACAAGCATTAAATAAAGATAATATAAAAGAGAAAGTAAAAGTTAGCGATTCAAATTTTTATATATGATTTGAAATCAATGATTTATTATTCATTTGATATTCGTTTCAAGCGATTTAACTTTTTTATATATTGAATTTGTAACAGTAGTATATAGATCTTTCATTATTTCTTCAAATTCCAATGGTTTTTCTACATTTGGGGCGATTCCTAAGGTGTCTAATATCTCAAAGTGGATCCCCGGTTTTGAAAAGGAGAAACTAATTTCAAAAGGTTCTCCAAAGAGAAAATTCTTATTGGTTAGATCTTGAAAATTTAAACTCGGAACATCAAATATATCATCATATTTATGAATTTGTTCCCGAATTTTATGAGTAGATTGGGTTATAGGCCTGTTAGCGCATGATCGTGCAAGTTGTAAATCATTTAATAAATCATTTCTAGATTTCCCTCTAAGTTTTAGAAGTAAAAATGGATCTAAATCAAGAACTCTTGCAGTATATAATATGGTGGCTGCAATATGTTTGCAAGGTACAGCTTGATCAGGGCATGAACAGCTTGCATTTAGAGTTTTTGATGCTGGTGGGAATAAATTATATCCCATTTCTTGGAAGATTTGTTGAAAATCATTGGGTATTTTATTTTCCAATAATGCAATGATATATTTTACTTTTTTGGCAATTTTGAAGAGAATTTTATCCCATCCTTCTTCAGGAATGGTTTTAAAAATTATTTTAACCCTATAAGGTGTTGGTGCTGTGCCTTGAACTGTTCCAAAGATTTGTCCTGGGGTAACTGTTAAATTTTCAATACGATTTTCCTCTGCATATCTCATTCCTCTTTGCATCCTATAAGGTCGTCCATACTTTAAAATTGATTCGATCCATTGCTGTCCCCATTGTGAATGTGCAAAATTCAATAATTCTCCCTTTATTTGCTGAACCTCATGTCTTTTATGCTGTCTTTCTTGATAGTTTTTAGGTTTTGATCCGCTTAGTTTTGGGTCATTGTGTGAGCTTAATGTTTTTTTTCGGTATGTACGGGCTGTAGTTTTTTTTGCCATCTAATACATCTCTCCTTGTTTATTTGATAAGAATATTTCTCGTAATTCCTCATTTGATAGATCTGTAATCCAATTTTCTCCAGCCGAACTTAAAATTTTATCTGCAAGATTGCGTTTTTCTTCGAGCATTTTGTCTATTCTCTCTTCTATAGTTCCAAGTGCTATAAATTTGTATACATTCACGTTTTTCTCTTGTCCAATTCGATATGCTCGATCTGTGGCTTGATCTTCAACAGCGGGATTCCACCATCTATCAAAATGAAATACAGTAGATGCTTGAGTTAAATTGAGACCTGTTCCGCCGGCTCTTAGTGATAATATAAGTATCGGTGAACTATCCAAATCTTGAGATTGAAATTCATCTACAAGTTCCCTACGTTTCTTTTCAGGAACTCCTCCATGAAACCACCCTACATTAAAAGAATATTTCTTTTCAAGGAAATATTTTATTAAATCACCCATTTGTTTAAATTGAGTAAATATTAAAAGTTTTTCACCGTCTTCTAAAATTTCATTAACCATTTCGAGTAAACGTTCAATTTTCACAGAGGATTTGATAAAATCATCTAAATTATAATCCGATGAGCTCTCAATTGTTGATGTTTTTATATGAAGAAATTGGTAAGGATGATTGCAAATTTGTTTAGTTTGGGTTAGAAGGCGTAGTACTAATCCTCTTCTCTTTGATTCGTGAATTTCTAGATTTTCTATTTCTTTTAATGTAGAATTTACAGTTTTTTGGTATAATTCTGATTGATTTTCACTTAATTCTAAGAAAATCTTTATTTCATTCTTTTCAGGAAGATCTTGAATTATTTCTTTATCGGATTTTAACCTCCTCAGAATAAATGGAGAAATAATGCGCTTAAGTTTATTAGATCCTTCTTCATTGTGGAATCTCTCTATTGGTAAGATAAAATTTTTATAGAAATTAGCCTGACTACCGAGTAAACCGGGATTTAGAAACTCAAATAAGGTCCAAAGTTCTATTAAGCGGTTTTCAATCGGTGTTCCAGTCATTGCTATTCGGTACATGCTTTTTAATCGAAGAATTGCTTTTGTTTGTTGTGCTTTGAAATTTTTAATATTTTGAGACTCATCCAAGATTATTCCAGTAAATGGAATTGCCTCTAATACTTCAATTTCATTACGAACTATTCCATATGTTGTTAAAATAATTCGATTAGGTATTGTAAATTCCGATAAAGCTTCATCCTCATCTATTCTCTTCTTTCCATGATAGACTAAAATATCAAGAGATGGAGCAAATTTTTGAATTTCGCGGTGCCAATTAAATAATACCGAAGTGGGACAAATAACAAGAATACTTCCAGACATAACTTCGTCGTATTTTTCTTTTCGGTGAAGTAAAAACGATATAACTTCGATAGTCTTGCCCAGCCCCATATCATCTGCTAAACAGATACCAAAGTTAAAATCTGTCATATTTGCCAACCACATCAGTCCAATTTCTTGATAAGGTCTTAGCTTTCCTTTAAATAAGGCTGGCGTTGGAGTTTTTTGAAAAGAATCAATTTCAGAAAACTTAGTTATATATTTCTGGAAATTTCCTTCTAAAATAACTTCATAAGTATTTTCAGCATCAGTCAGCTGGATATTCCTCGTAATCCCTAAGTTAATAGCTTCTGAGAGCGTTAGTTTCCCTTTTATTTTCTGTTTTTGCTCAAAAATTGGTCTTAATGCATTCATATCTTCTTGATCTACTAAAACCCATTGTCCTCGCCAGAAAATAAGCGGTTCTTTCAATTTTGCTAATTCAAGAAATTCTGATTCGGTCAGTTTTTGATTTTCCAATCGAGCTTCCCATTCAAACTCTAAAAATGAATTAAGATCAAATAATTTACTAATATTTCCCGCTCCAGCACCCGATTGTCGTTGTTTTTTATCTGATTTTGAATCCTTAATTACCATTCTAGCACTTAATCTTTGCTGACCTTTATGTCGAAACTGTTCTGGCAATACAACATTGAACCCAACCTGTCTTAATAGGTATTGTGAATACCGGAGAAAATCCATAACCTCTGATATATCCAATTTAATCTTATTGGGGTTTTTTACCTCTAAAATCCTTTTTAATGGTGGAAAAAGATTCACTGCTATTCCCAAAGCACGCAATATTTCTTCTTGTAATCCTTCTTCATCATCACAAACATTTGCATATACAAATTTTTCTGTAATATTGCAGTTCCAAACTTCACTTAATGCAAAAAAATAGTTCAAATCATGAAAACGTTGAATATATAAAACTAA
>JAUWPK010000315.1 GCA_030611625.1 Promethearchaeum sp.
CCCGTTTTGCTAACTTCAACAATATAAGATTCGAACATCCCTGAAAAATCAACTAAGTATCTTCCCAGGCTGTCTGTGTCTACATCCATTATAAAATATGTACCTGCTGATCGAGGTGCACCCTCTGAAATTGATTCAATCCCAACATCACTTCCATATAGAGTAACGGTTGCTTGATATAAAGGATCTCCTGATTGAGAATTATATACTGTCCCGCTACATTGAAATACTGGTGCTAAAGGTGTACTCGATACCATTCCAGCTTGATTAAAACTTACCATTAAAATCAAGCAAATGAATGCCCCCAATGTAAATTTCTTTATTTTCATTAGATATCACATGTTTTCTATGATTTTATTTTAAAATTTTTTTTTTTACTCGAATTATTTATTCAATAATTCTTAGTTATTGTTCTTTTTTTTCATAGGAAAAAAAGAGGTAATACAAATGTTGGTTAAACTACATTTAAAAAATTGTTATACATTTCTTTTACGAAGTTGAAATCAAGATTGAATTAAACCTATTCAAAATTTATTAGTTTAGACCAATTTTGAATAATAAAACTCCCGTTTCGGAGTTATAAACTGTCCCACTGACTTTAAATTTTTGTGCTATAGGTGTATTCGCTACAATTCTTGCTTAATTAATAAAAATCATTAAAATCAAGCAAATAAATTCCTCCAAAGTTAATTTCTTTATTTTCATTATATATCATATGTTTTTTATGGATTTAAGAAAATATATTCTATTTTTACGTGAACTATTTATTCAATAATTCTTTATATGATTTCATTTTTTTTCTCGGAAAAAAAACAGAAAATGTTTTCTCAAAAAGATCTGATTCAGTTTTATTATTAAATAGGTGTGGGAGAAAAATTGTCACTAAGGTTCTTTTATTAAATAGAAAAAATGTACATCTGGAAGAAAAATTTTTTTATTTTCCTTTTTGACCTTAATAGTGATTGCCTTTCCCGTATGTCTCGAAATAAACCATTCAAAATTTTATAATTTAGATCAATTTTGAATTAATGTAGTCTTTTTATAGATCTAATCGAACTTTTTATCAAAAAATTAAGTCAGAAATTGGAACAATCCGGTTTTTTCGATTTTTGAAATTTCTATAAAATTAAATAATGCGATTTCAAAATATGAATTAGAATGTCAAAAATTCGTTCCTTCTTTGCTATTGATCTAAAAAATCAACATATTTTAGATGAAATTGAAAAATATCAAAGAAATTTGCAAAAATCAATCGGACCATTAAAATTAGTAAATAGATCTCTTCTTCACATAACACTCAGGTTTTTAGGAGATATTGATACTGAAACCGCAAAAAATTTATACAATTTCGCGGAATCTGAAATCAATAGTAAATATTTTTATCAAAAGGATGAAAAAATTGGAATTTTAAAAGGAGTAGGTGATTTTAATAAACGCGTTTTTTTCATTAAAATTCTTGACATAAAAGAATTTTTACAAGATATATATATCAAAATTAATGAAAAAACAAGATCCTTTCCAGAAATTAAACAAGAATCAAAACTATACACACCTCATTTAACCATAGCAAGAAGTAAAAGAAATTCCCACCACCGATCACGACAAAACCAAGTCATAAATTCTGGGCAATTGCCATATCCTCAATTAAAGTCTCAATATAAAGAATTTGAATTCGGAAAATGGAAAATTGAAAAAGTAGTTTTAAAAAAATCAGTTCTTACCCCGACAGGACCAATTTATACTAATTTGGAATTTTAAATTTAAATCAAATCTCAAGCGTTTAGTTGTTTATTCTTCTCTTCATCATCCAATAATATTCCCCGGAGAATTTCGTGTATCTCATTGTATGATTGCTCAAAGAAATTGAATTGATCGATCACAACTTCTTCAGAATGTTCCTCTAAGATTAATATGACGAAAAATAGTAAACCCTCAATGTCAAACGACTGGATTACCCCAGAAACTTTTGTTGCCCAATCAAGTCTATCTGAAAATTCGTAAGAATTCATATTACCGTCCAAAATCCTTCTCTGTACTATCTCATATAGTGTTAGAATTTTCTTTTTCATATTTATAGTAAGATTTTCAAGGAAATAACTGCCAATCTCAATTCCATTTTGTTCAAATACTAATAAAGCCATTACATTTTCCATTTTATCCACAATATCGAGTAAAAATTTTTGAACTGCCTCGTTTTGGGTGTATAACATTGAAATTCCACGACTGAAAGCCTGAATAATAGTATGGATCTCAAATATATTTGACTTATAGAATCCCATCTTAAATTTATCAAGCCAAGGGCGGATACGGTGCTTTACTATTCCAATATTTTTCAGAATTGTCGGATCTTCACCAATCTTGGGATCACATTTATGGAGACACACAACAATCGGAGCATTTATTTTATTTTCTTCGAAAAATTCCAGAACTTCATCAAGATAAGCAATCGCACTATCAAATCGAAGGCTGTCTTGAATATCAATAACATATATCAACAAATCAATCCCGCTAAGATATCGCATTTTATTCTTCAAATACTCGTCCATATAATGCTTTTGACCGCCAAAATCGTGTAAATAAATCAAATGGTCCATAAAAGTGACTGATGAACGTTCTATCTTTTTGGTAGGTTTGAGTCCCTTTACTGCCTCGGGGACATCGAATTTTTTACTCATTGCAGTTAGTATAGATGTTTTACCGGCATTATCAAGCCCTAGTAGCGCTACTTTTTTATCTGAAACCATTTTTTTTCATCTGAAACCATTTTTTTTTTGAAAATTCTACGATTTTTGTAAAATTAATCTGTAATTACTAAAATTAATTTGCTATTAATAAATTATTTTGCTTTGAACGTAAAAATGTATCACAAATTATTCTCAGATAATCTTATTGATCAAATTAAACAAAAGAAATCTTTAATTTGTATTGGATTAGATCCTCGAATTGGAGGATCTGGTGCCAAAATTCCACAGAATATTATGGAACGCGTAAAAAACAATTATAATGATGCAATATGGGAATTTAATAAGGAAATAATAGATCACATTTGTGAAATAACGCCAGTGTTTAAACCAAACATAGCATTTTACGAACGATATAACGCACTGGACGCTTTAAAAAAAACAATTGACTATATACATGAAAAAAATTCTCTTGTTTTGCTTGATGCAAAACGAAATGATATTGGATCTACAGCAGAAGCTTATGCTTCAGCTATTTTTGATAATTTTAAAGCTGATGCGGTAACCGTTAATGGTTATCTTGGTTCCGATGGTATTGCACCATTTCTGAGATATGTTCCTGAAGGAAAAGGCGTGATTGTTTTAATTAAAACTTCAAATAAATCAAGTGGGGAATTTCAAGATTTGTTCTCTATGTCAATTCCAGACATTCCTCCCAGTGGGATAGAGACTACTGTAGAAAAAGGCTTGTTGGTTCGAAATTATATTCAGATGGCCAGATTGATTAAAGACTGGGGTGAAAATCCGAATTTTGTTGGAGAAGGCAATTCCTTTGGAAAATTTGGTTATTCAAACATAGGAGGGGTTGTGGGAGCGACCTTTCCCGAGCAAATGAAATTGATTAGAAAGGAAATACCGAGAAATTTCATGCTGATTCCAGGATACGGGGCTCAAGGGGGCACTACTAAAGATATAATTAATGGCGTCAATGATGATGGATTAGGTGCAATAATCAGTGCATCTCGTTCGATTGATTACGCATATCAGAAATCACCGTACAAAGATGAATTTGACGAAACTGAATTTGGTGCTGCTGCAGGTAAAGCTGCTGAAGATATGCGAATAGCTATCAATCAAGAATTAGAAAAATCAGGAAAAATAGCTTATTAATTAATTTAGGAATTTCTCTTCTAATAATCGAGCAACTCCATCATCTTGATTGCTTTTAATTGTTCTAGTTGAGATTTTTTTTAATGCAGAAATTGCATTTTCAACCGCATATTTTTCGTCAGCGATTTCAAACATGGAAATATCATTATCAGCATCTCCAAAACAAATCAATTTATAAATATTTATTAGTTTTTAAAGATAAAGTAGAGCATTTTTCTTACTAGTAGATGGATGAGTAATTTCAAGGCGAAAAAATCCAGGGGTATAAATATCTTCTGAATAATGAATCCCCACTTCATCATT